>DMKB01000094.1 GCA_003454665.1 Nitrospiraceae bacterium
TTTACAGAAACCCGACGGCCTCACGATCATCAACGAAGATGATATTGAGAGTCAACTATGGCCCCTGCCGGTACGGAAGCTCATGGGCGTCGGGCCGAAGACCGAGGCATATCTGAGCGGCATGGGCATAACAACCGTCGGCGAGCTTGCATCACGGTCTCGGGCAGAGCTCATCGAGGGACTGGGAGCGTCGTACGGCGCCTATCTTTACGAAGCATCGCGGGGCATTGACGAAAGTCCCCTCGTTACCCACTGGGAGTCGAAATCTTCGAGCAGGGAAACAACGTTCGAGCAGGATGTCGGCGACTGGCAGGTGCTCGCGAAGACCCTTGTGGAGCAGGTTAAGGAAGTTGTCGCTGATATCCGGGCCCGGGGCTATACGGGAAAGACCGTTACGGTGAAGGTCAGGTACAGCGATTTTGTAACGCGCACCCGGGCGAAGACCATGGCGGGACATACGGATACCGAAGAGGCGATCAGAAAGGCCGTTTTTGAATGCTTTAAGCGGTTCACCTTCGAAAAAAAGGTGCGGTTGATAGGAGTGAGACTGGGCGGGCTGGAAAAGATATGAGATGACCGCAGATGGCCGATCCCGAGAAGGTTTTTATAGAGCGTTATAATCCATCCTTATCAGATTTGACCCCTGTCCCGTTGCCTTTTTCAGGTGCACGGGCCGGGGCTCAAGTGCAGCGACCGGACGAGAGGGTCGATGCTCTTGATGATAGCCTGAGAGGATGAGAGGACGGTATCCCTTGCCTGTTCGATATACTCCCGAAGGCCCGCTTCCAGTCGGGGGGGTATCTCGTCCTCATCGAGAATGTGCTCTTCTCCTGAGCCGTCGATCAGGACGTCTACGGCAAGATCGCGCCAGGAGAATTCGCCCGGCGAAAGGACAATTCTGTCGGCTATGTTAAAGTAGTATACGATAGCATCGTTTCCCGAGGGGTTCCAGGTGTAGAGCGTGTAGGGCCGGTCAGTCCAGTAGAACGCATAGGTCATATCGCCCGGCGCGAGCCTGATTCCTGCCACCGTATAATCCCGGTCGATGACGTATTTCAGGACACCGAAGTCGTCGTCGAGACGGACGAGCTCGCAGGAGTAGGTCTGGATCTCGCCGGAGAGGGCCTGTTTTTTTTCGATGCAGATGGACATGATTCGAATAAACTTAATCAGGACACGCCAGAACCAAGATTCTTTCTCGCGACGCTCGCAACGTTCGCAACGGTTTAAAAAAAAGAACATGGTGAAGTTCTTTGTGGCCTTTGTGTCTTTGCAAGAAAATAGTCACTTCACGCGATCTTTGCTTCCTGCTTTCTCAATATTCTCTGATCGGTGTTACGGGTGCATATGCCACGCGCCGACGATCAGCTCCTTCGAGAGATGCGGCGAATCTTTTCCGATCGGCAAAATGTTCCACGTCCACGAGGCGTCCGGTTCCGGCAGCAGGATATCGTAGATCGACGAGGCCCTGCTGGCCACCTGTCCCTCGCCGTCGCGCTTCACGAATTCATGATCCGCCACGAGACAAACATCGCAGCGCAGGGAGCGCAGGGCTGCGTAATGTGATTCCACGATCCTCCGGCACCACTCCTCAACCTGGTCATTGGTGAAGCCGCGAAAGTGACGGACCGCATAGGTGCGCGGAACGACCCAGAGCTGCGAAAGGATGTTCAGGGATACGACGAGTCCGGTGTTTTCATCGATCTCAGTCGTAGCCGGCGCTGGTTCCGGGAGTTCCGGGAGGCGGTCTCGTCCGTTTTGATACAGGCTCTGTGCTACATTCGTCACGTCATGCTCGACGAACCGTATATTGTCGTGCCTGTTGATCCGTCTGCGGACTTCGAGGAGACAGACAACATCCATCAGGACGACCTCCTGGAACATGACGGCGAGTTCCGCAAGAGGGACGTCGAGCAAGAGCCCGGAGCCGAGGATCACGGCTTTGCATTTGTTCCGGCATTGCTCCGCAGCAGACAATACGAACCGGCACGAGTTGTCGAGATGGGGCTTCCACGATGCCCGGTTGCGGCGGAACCTGCGACGCATTGCAATAGCTTCGTCGAGATAACCCATACGGCGGACATGGGTTGAGCAGGGCGTTGTCAGATGCAGGAACAGGTCGTAAAGCATAGTAAAATGAATTCATCCAAAACCGCTAGATTTGCGACGGTCTCCGGCGGAAGACAATTTATTAGACAGTAAGCTGGATTCAGAGATGAGCATCGCACATGAGCACGTCAACTCGGCTCCCCTGGTTGATCATGTCTCATAATCTGCCGATCAACATTACATACGCCGTCTTGGTCGACCTGAGACGATACGAACGTTCCTCAAAGGAGAAGCCCGCTTCCTTGATCAACCGGACCCAGGTTGCCTTGGGGAAGAGGCCGGTTATGAATCGGTCGTGCTCGATACGCAATCGGCCTCCCTCACGGATCATGTGTGTGAATACCGTTTCGATGGTGGTATCATCCGGATCGGGGTCATATCCGTATTCAAAATACGTCAACTGCAGGTGACCGTTGGAACGGGCGCTATGCTCTACGTGAGGTTCGTGAAAGGTCTCCCGGAAATAGTCGGGTGCGGTCATGAAGATGCCGCCCGGCTCAAGATGGGCCGCTGCCGTGTTGAACGCGGCCAGAAGGTCGGCCTCGGAAAGCATGTGGCTGATGGCATCGTGAATCAGGACGGCTTTGAATGTGCGCCCTATTCTGATGTCTCGCATGTCGCCCAGGAGGTGCTTAACGTCCGGATTGAGCTGCCGGGAGAGGTCGAGCATCTTTTCCGAAACATCCACCGCTGTTGCCTCGACATCGGATGTGAGATGGGATAGATTGTGGCCTCCACCGACTCCCAACTCCAGAATTGGGTGTTTTCCCGGGCCGAGCGCTTCACGCAGATTCTCTCGCCAATACGCGGCTTCTTCAGCGTACTCTTCCGGAGGGCTCATGAGCGGCCACAGGTAAGCCAGATCGTCGTATAGCCGATAGAGCGGAATGCTTTTCAGTTCCATGTGCACATCCACGAAATGATGAGCTGGACCTTCACCGGGTCCAACGATTTGTAGACGAGGAGAGAGGATTGAACAGCATGTTGCCCAAAGAAAATTTACTGATTAATGCTGAAGGTCGTAGAAGTTTCTAAAGCCTTTGATCCAGTCAATCCTGTTAATCCTGTCTAAATTGCATTTCAGCATGTTCTTGATCTGCCCGGCCCCGTCTCACTTTGTCGTAGATTGAAGTTACTTAATCATCCCGACCGCGGCCTCGATGCGCTTCATCGTCTGTTCTTTCCCCATCACCTCGATCACGTTATAGATCCCGGGGCTGACCGTACCGCCGGTGAGGGCCACGCGCACGGGCTGGGCGATTTTGCCGAGCTTGAGACCCGTTTCATCAACCATTCCGTTAAATACCTTCTCGATCCCGTCATGGGTAAAGGGGTCGACTGCTTTAAGCCTTTCCAGCAGTGTCGTGAGGACCGGCGCGATGTCCGGCTTGAGATGCTTGGTCTTCGCCTTTTCCTCCATCTCGACCTCTTCGACGAGAAATGCTTTCGCCGAATCCTTCATTTCAACGAGAGTATGACTGCGCTCCTGGAGGATGCCCACGAGTTTTTTCAGCCATTCCCCGTCAGGTTCATTACCCTTCGCAACGATGCCGTCCTTCTTCAGGAGGTCGAGAAGCAGCTCCGCAATCCTCCCGTGGTCAGCCTGCTGGATGTAGTGATGGTTCAACCAGAGGAGCTTTTCCGGGTTGAAGACCGCCGGGGCCTTGCCCACGTTCTCGAGGGTAAATTTTTCGATCAACTCCTGGAGGGAGAATATCTCCTGGTCGCCGGCAGACCACCCGAGGCGCGCGAGGTAGTTCACGAGGGCCTCGGGCAGATAGCCGAGATCCTGGTACTCCGTCACTGCCGTGGCGCCGTGGCGCTTCGATAGCTTGGTCTTGTCCGGGCCGTGGATCATCGGCAGGTGGGCGAACTGCGGCGGTTCGTAGCCCAGGGCCTTGTAGAGCTGGACCTGGCGCGGGGTGTTGTTCAGGTGGTCGTCGCCGCGGATCACGTGGGTAATGTTCATGGTGGCATCGTCAACGACAACGGCGAGATTATAGGTTGGCAGACCGTCGGAGCGTTGGATGATAAGGTCGTCGAGCTGTTTGTTCTCGAAGGTCACGGCGCCGCGGACCAGGTCGCGGACGATGGTCTCACCCTCATCAAGGGACAGGAACCGCACAGCCGGCGTCCTTCCCTCGACGGGTTCTTTCAGGCCGAGGCACTTCCGGTCGTATTTGGGAGGCTTCCCCGCCGCCATGGCCGCTTTTCTACGGGCATCGAGTTCTTCGGGAGAACAGTAGCAGTGGTATGCCTTGCCTTCCTTCAGCAGGCCGTCGATATGCTCGCGATACCTGTCCATGCGCTCGGTCTGGCGGTAGGGGCCTTCGTCCCAGTCGAGGCCGAGCCATTTCATGCCGTCGAGGATGATCTGTATCGACTCGTCGGTGGAACGGCTTTGGTCCGTGTCCTCGATCCTGAGGATGAATGCGCCCCCCTGGCTGCGGGCGAAGAGCCAGTTGAACAGCGCTGTTCTAATGCCGCCGATATGGAGCGCGCCGGTGGGGCTCGGCGCAAAACGTACCCGGATCGTGCTCATGGTGCAATTACTCCTTGCCGAATGTATTCGTTACCCTGCGGCCGTCCCGCCTTGGCGGGACTGCGGGATGTCGCTTTGTTCAATCACGCCCTGGCGTGACTGCTGAAGGGGCTCCACCAGGTGAGGATGTTTTCCCGCTGCCTGAACGTAAGGGCTTCATTATACCGTAAGCGGGAAGTGTGCGCAAAAGGAAAATGGCGTTATCCGTAGCCGTATCATGCTCATGAGATGCAAAAAATACTGCGAAAATGAGGCTGTCAATCTTAAGCGCGGCAAGGCAACAGGGGTGTCGGGGGGAAGAATAAAAAAGGGGCGGTTAAAAACCGCCCCTTTATGTTGGTACCTATGGTGTTTTTTAAAGCGACGCAGGTATTGTTACACTGCTTTGACAAAGATGATGACCAGCGTGTAGATTGCAAGAGACTCGATAAGAGCAAGACCGATGATCATGTTGACCATGATCTTGCCACCTGCCTCCGGGTTCCGCGCGATGCCTTCCACGGCCCTGCTGATGGCGAGACCCATGCCGATGCTGCCGCCGAAAGCTGCTATCGCGATTCCGAATACCGCAGCTGATTTCACGGCGTCGGACGTTACTCCGGCTGCCTCTGCTGCAAAAGCTACGGATGCCATCAGGACTAAGCCGAGGGTCATTACGATAAGGTTAACTGCTTTTTTCATCCGCTTTCCTCCTTTCTTCAAATGGGCAAGAATTTTTGGCCGGATGGTTGCCGGGTTGTTACCTCCCAGGCACTCCCGCGCTTTGGCGGAAACAGCACTGCCAGGGGTGACAAGCCTTAATGTTCAGCTCCGTGCGCCTCCTCGATGGCGCCTGCCAAGTAGAGCATCGTGAGGAGCACGAACACGCCTGCCTGGATAAAGGCGACAAAGAGGCCCAATGCCAGAATCGACACGGGAACAACAAAAGGCGTGAGAGAAGCAAGAACAAGAAGGAGCTTGTGTTTTGCAAGCATGTTTCCAAACAAACGAAATGAAAGGGAAACAGGCCGAGCAAGATGACTGATGGTCTCGATGGGTACCATGAGAGGCGCCAGCCACCACACCGGACCCATAAAATGTTTGAAGTAAGAAAGCTTATGACGTGTCACGCCGATGTAGTGTGTTGCAGAAAAAGAAACGAGAGCGAGGGCCAGCGTCGTGTTGAGATTGCCGGTGGGTGAGTCGAATCCGGGAACGAGACCCATAAGGTTTGATATCAGGATGAACAGAAATAACGAACCGATAAGGGTGAAATAATGCCTGCCCTCCGGCCCCATGATCTCCTGCACATAATTGTCAAGGCCCTTGAAAATGACCTCGAAGAGATTCTGCAGGCCCGATGGCGCTCCCTTTTCCTTCAGGGTGAAACGAACTGCCATGGCAATCAGGATCAGCACGGCGGAAGCGGCAAATCCGTACGTGACATGCTCCGGAACATTGGGAATATGGAGAAGCAGCGGACCTTCTTTCATGTATGCACTCCTTAAGAAAACAGTTGTTATACAAGTTGGAAATCTACAGTAACCCACCGGTGTTGTCAAGAAAAAATGCGAAAATCCCCATAAAATTTCTTAATGATTATATGTGGTTTTGCTAATAAAACAGAGAAATCCACACCCGGGGGAACCGGGTGTGGATTGGTCGGAGCGAGCGGGTGAGGAGGGAAAACAGCGGTCCGCTATGCCATGAGCAGGAAGGCAGCCGCTGCGGTGACCCAGGCAAGGAAAGCGACGATGATAGGCTGGAACTTGAAAGTCTTGAAGTCGACGAGGAGGCCGAGATTCACAAAGGCCGTGGCGAAAATGATTGTAGCGGCTATCTTGATGCCCTTGATTTTGGTGATCGCGGCGAATCCGGGGCTCAGGGCCGTGAGGCCGAGGAGCACGATGAAGGCGATCAGCACCACGAGGAGGAAGCGCATGTTTTTTTTGTACCCTTCTTTGCTGATGGTGATAAAAAAGAAGATCAGGGCGACGAAGGGGATAATGGCGGTGCGCAGCAGTTTCACGGGCAGCGCCAGGTCTTTCTGGAGAGGACCGAGGGCGGAGGTGGCGATCTTTACAAGACCGGTCTGGTTCATGGTCGCCCCGGAAAAAACGGCAAAGGATTCGCTGCCGAGGTTGCTGATAAACGGCACGGTGAGCGACAGGCCTACTGCCAGGATGCCGGCAACGACGATGGCAATGAGGGAATTGGAAATATCTTCCTCTTTTGCGTCGACGGCGGTGGAGGTGATGGCAATGGCCGAGGCGCCGCAGATCGAAGAGCCGACGGCGGTGAGCCAGCTGGTCTTCTTATTCAGCTTCAGCAGCTTGCCGAGGAACAGGGCGACGGCAAAAAGCACCACCACGGAAATGAAGGTCTTGAGATAGACGGAGCCCGGAAGCTCGAAGGTTTTGCTGACGTTGATCGTCGCTGCGTAGAGGATCACGCCGATGGGGATCAGAACGTCCTTGAAGTCCTTGGCATAGGCGATCACGATATCAAAACCTTTTTGCCTGCCGAAGATGAGCCGCACGATCATGCCGCCGAGCAAGGCAACGACCAGCGCGTCCAGCGTCCCATGGAGTCTCGCAACGAAATAGGAAGCAATACCCATAATCGTTGTGAGCAATACGCCGGGGGCCAGCATCCTTATCATGTTTATTCCCTCCTCTGAGAAGTCGTTATAACGCTATATCCAGCGTCTCTCTGCGCAGGATGGTTTTCGCCGCTTCAAGAAACCGTTTTTCTTTCTCCCGGTCGTCAGGCGTGTCTTCGGTTATCTGGGTTACGTCCTCGTGTACCAGGAGCCGCATCCTGCTGAGGGCAAGATTCTTGAGCACCGTATTGTCCGCGACATAGTCTACGATCTTCTTGAGCCTGCCGGGCATACATCCC
>DMKB01000174.1:0-5707 GCA_003454665.1 Nitrospiraceae bacterium
GAGAGGGAAGGAAGCGCGCAACGAATCAGGCCGATGGGAATTCCCGGGCGGCGGCGTGGAGTTCGGCGAGACGCTGGAGCAGGCCCTGGTGCGCGAGATCCGGGAGGAGTACGGCTTCGCGATCGAGGTGGAGGAGCTTCTCGATGTCGTGAATCACATTCTTCCCGACGAAAAGCAGCACTGGGTATCGCCGACCTTCCGGTGCCGGTACAAGAGCGGTACGCCGGAGATCCTCGAACCCCACAAATGCGGTGCCATCGGGTGGTTTCGTGTTGACGATATCCCGGAAGGGGAACTGAGCTCCGCCTCGGCGCAAAGCCTGGAGAGCCTGAGAAAGACATTCTCCACGAAGGGCCACGAAGGAGCACGAAGAAGAGCTGAATGACGAATGGGCCGCAGATTCACGCGGAAAAGGCGGATTAAAAAATCAATGATTCGGTGAATGGGGAAATGAAAGGCGATTAACCACAGATAACCAGAAGTAGGCGCCCTAGGCGACACAGATGAACTCGGATAAAGAAACTCTCTCTTGACCACAAATGCTAAGGTAACGGTAACGATAAACACGAACACCGTAACCGCCAGACGATACGGGCCTCGTAGCCGTAGCCGCTTACCGAGTTAAATACCCTGCGCTCTATGCAAACTTTGGGAGAGATGCCTTGGGTTTTTTGAATGATTCATGCCTCGCTTATTCTTTAAGTTGCGATCTGCGTCAATCAGCGTGAATCTGCGGCCAATTGCTCTTCGGTTTTTCCATTCGCGATTTTTCGTGTAAATTCGCGGCCAAAAAAAGTATGAAGACTTACTACACACTTCCCGTGAACGCCCTCCTTCTCCTCGGCCCGACCGGCGCAGGCAAAAGCCCACTCGGCGATTATCTCGCCGCTCACGGCCTGGCAGGCAGGACGTGCCATCACTTCGATTTCGGCGCCGAGCTGCGTGCCATTGCATCGGGAGAAACTCCGGCGCGCGCGTACAATAAGGACGAGATTTCCTTTGTCCATGGCGTGCTCGAAGAGGGGCTCCTGCTCGAGAACGAACACTTCCGGCTCGCTGAAAAGATTATCGGCCTCTTTCTCGACGGCGCAGGATTCGGTAACAACCAGATCCTCGTGCTGAACGGACTTCCCCGCCATGTTGGACAGGCCGCGGATATTGCAAGAATTGCAGATGTCACGGTCATCGTGCTTCTTGAATGTTCAGCCGATGATGTGCTTTGTCGTATCGAAGAAAATGTCGGCGGTGACCGGGAAGAGAGAATGGATGATGAACGACGGCTCGTCGAAAAGAAACTGAAGATCTTTCATGAACGGACCGCGCCGCTTGTGGAGTACTATGAAAAAAAGGGGCGCAGGATCTACCGGCTCAGCGTGTCGGGCACCATGACGCCGGAGGAGACGTATCAACAGCTCTCAGCCCTTGCCGCCATTGACCCACCAGTCGCCTTTGTCGCTGAACCACCAGAGCGATGAGTCGGTTTCGAGGATCGTCCGGGCGAGCTCTTTTGCCGTGTCCGTCTGGAGGCGCTTGAGGGAAAAATCGAGCCATTCATCGGCATATCGGTTCCCGAGGTCCTTGTATTCCTTCAGGGCCAGGATCATTTCCAGCTGATCGGCGTCCCGGGCGAGCTTCGCCTCCTCCGTCTCTCCTTCGATGAATTCCCCGATGAGGTCCCGCAGCTCCTTGCCAAAGGGCAGGGTCTCTGCCAGGTCATCAACGGCCTTTTTCTCATCGGCATCGACGTATTTTTTGTTCACATAGTTGAGGTCGCCGGTCCGCGCTTCAGGGAGGTCGTGGAAAAGGCAGATCCTGACGAGTTTGTCGACGTCGATATTCTTCGCCAGTTTGCCGAGGGCATAGCCGATATAGGTGGTGCGGAAGATGTGCTCCGCCACGGACTCCGCGCCGGAACCCAGGAACTGAAAGCCGCTGCGGGGAGTGCGCTTGAGCATCCCCGCCTCAAAGAGAAAATTTGCTATGTTTTTCATGGCCACGTTATAGCATGATTGCAGCAGTGATGCAATGGAAGATAAGGGCGGAAAACACACTAAACCGCAGAGGGCACAAGGGAAATTCTTAAAGAAACAGCACAGAAAAGATTTTATGCCACAGAGTTCACCGAGAGCGCAGAGAGAGGCTGGTCAAAAATCGAACCAATTCATTTCTTTACTCTGTGTCCTCTGCGTGCTCTGTGGCTAACTGGTCCGGTCCTGTTTCCTGATTTTTCCCTGTGTTCTGGTTTGTTTTAATCAAGTACTTTTTTTGAGGCTTGCTTTTAAGTGATACTGACTCTGCGTCCTCAGCGGTTAAAGGCTTTTCACTGCCTAGAACGTCAACCCCTGCCTCTGCATGAGCATCTCGCCCAGGAACGATCCCGGCTTTATTTCAGCGCCCTCGATAAGGTCAATACCCTCGAGCCCGTAGGGCTTTACGCAGGACGCGCAGACGTAGAACTTGAACTCGAAGTCCTCGCGGAGGCTCTTCATGAGCTCTGCCACGGGCGAGAATGCCTTCTGCCAGGTAACAGACTCGGCAAAGCCCTTGCGCGCGAGATGGACCCCCTCGTTCATGAGAAAGAAGTCGATCTTCGCGTCAAAGGCCGCCATGTTCGTGGCGAGTTGCAATGCAGCGGCTGCTTTCTCTATCTTGTCGTACGAATGGCTGATAATAAATACGAATTCCTTGTTTTCCATGGTCTTTGTCTCCTTCCGTCAGTTTGATGGGAATGGGATTTATTGATATCTGCGCCCCTCCCGCCCTACGGGTTTCTGAGCGTGAGCGTGCCAGGCACGTGACGAATAATGTGTATATTTACGAAACAATACCAAACCGGGCAACATTAATCTAATTAAATATTTTTATACGGCGACAGTAAAACACCGTCTTGCAAATAACAACCCGGACCGACTGAAGGCATAAAGACCGTGTCCGTTCAGGCTGCTTGGCCCCGGGTGAAACCGGACGCGCTGATAGGGCATATGACAGATGATGACGAACATTAGTTACCCCGCGGCCGTCCCGCCTTGGCGGGACTGCGGGATGTCGCGTTAATAGGTGTCACGCCAAAGCGTGACTGCTGGAGGGGCTCCACTGAAGAATCAAATTCTACCCAAAATGGGTAGAAAATATTGTCGAAAGTCATAAAAACCTCGCAAATAGAGGTCTATATAACAATTTTTGAACTGTCGTTTCTTATAAATTTGCACTTTTCAATTTTCAATCCCGCTTTATGCGGGTTAAGATTACCCTAACCTCCGGTGCAGAAGCAACGCATCGCTGCCGGCACCTCTCTTGTAAGCCTCGCGGCATCCTGTTGATACGTATACACTCCCTCAATAAACGAAAGGCCCCATGCAACCCTGCAATACCAAGAGGTCCTGTGCTCAGAGGGCCCTTTTCGTAACTATTTGCAATGAAATATGAGTAAGAAAGAATAAGTTGCAATATTGTGAGCATTATGTTATATTGCCATAATACTAAAGGTATACACATCAGATAAAGTAAGGGACTTTCTCGGACGAGGATCTTCCGACATACACACCGACAGCTGCTTCCGTTCAGATCGACGCCAGCCGATGTAGCTCACCGAGGCGTATGACGCTTTGGTCTTCCGGACCTCAACAAACTACCCACAAAAAGACGAAGGGGGAAGTTGTAGGTGAATGCGGAATAACTGTGTGGTTTCAAGCAGGTAGACGTTTTACCGACATTGCGAATATACCACGTGGTTCTGTATATAAGGTTCAGTCAAAAGTTCTATGAAAACAGAGAGGAACATGTGCAACCACAGAGTTACACAGAGGAACACCGTTGGGGAATGGGAGCCACGGTGAATGGGCGATGGGGTTTGAAAGTCCAAATGACAAAGCTCAAGGGTTAAACGAATGTCAAAGTTCAAAATCCAAATGCCAAATAAATGTCAAATGACAAAATGCAAAGGTCTCAATCTTGTTGCCAATTGGTTTTTTGACATTCACTTGAACTTTGAGTTTTGGAATTAGTAATTACCTCTGTGGCCTCTGTGGTTAAGCTTTGACAAAACGGTATAAAAAGAAGGAGGAAATACTATGATACGTTCAGCATACAGAGTAGCACTTAGCGTCGCGTTTCTCGTGGTCGGTATTGCCGCCGGCGCACTCGCCGAGGTGCCGGTAATTACCGGGTCGCCACAGATTGTTACACCGGCGCTCCTCGACTGGCCGCGTGACACGGAAAAGCAGACTCCCGACCTTACCGAGCCTACGGCGAACAGGCTTGAAGATCTGCATGGGGAGCTCGTTAACTGCTCCTCGATGGATCTCGTTCTTTCAACGGCCGGCAACTATCACATGGCGCTGCGGGATTTGATGCGCAAAGTAGTGCTTCCCGAAGCTTCCGACGAGATCGCGAACTGGTATTATTCGACAAGCCCCCCGATATCACCCGATCAAATCGCCAATAAACACCTGGGCTTCGGCAACCTGAACGTGGGCTGCGTTCCTCAAATTGCCGTCGGCCCGAAGAATCTGATGAATACTCTTGACTCGCTTGCATTTACCGAGGGTGAACGTATACCCATTATTCGAAACCGCGGCAACGTGATACTCGTAAAAAAAGGAAATCCAAAGCATATTAAATCAATTTGGGATTTGGGGCGTCCCAATGTCCGGGTCGTTACGTCAAATCCGTACACGGAGAAAGGCAGTTTCGGCAACTACAGCGGCAGCATCAACAATATAGCGGCAAACGACCCGAACCCTCCGGGCTCGCGGACCGCGGAAAAACTGTTTCACTCGATCTTCAACAGCGACAAACCATATGCTAAATGGGTATCGGGCAAGCGGATCCATCACCGCGAAGTGCCGTGGGCGGTCGCATACGATCACGCCGACGCTGGCTTGCTGTTTTACCATCTGGCGCTCTACGCAAAGCGGAGCTTCCCCGATCTGTTCGATATCGTCCCCCTCGGCGGTACGGTCGACAGTCCCGAACCGCTGCCGGGCAATACAAGAGGCACGCTCTTCGCCGTACGGATAAAAGGCGAAGTAAGCAATCATGGCGAATGGACGCAGCGGCAGTTGGAAGCCACGGAACGCCTTATCGAGGCTTATCAAACACCGGGATTCGAAGAAATTCTTGATAGACACGGTATTGACGTTCCTTAACGTAAGCGTTCTGGTATAAATCAATGCTGCGTTTCGTACAGAGTGCGAACGTGCGTGACGCAGCTGCTTGTAAGGACAGCACCCCCACCTTCGACGACTTCATGGTGGGGGATTTTTTTGCACGGTATTTTTGAGTTGCAGGACCGACAATCGATTTCAGGTGGCCTGTTCTGTCGGATATCAGCCCGGCAATCTTTCAGGTTTTTATTCGTATAGCAACATTCGGTACGAGCAAGAAGATGCAGTGTGCAGAGGGGCAGAACGAATGAACGGAGTTTTGTTCTTGACACTTCGGCCGAATTTGTATATATTTCCTGATACTTTGGGGGATCGTCCAGTGGTAGGACAGCAGACTCTGAATCTGTTTACGGGGGTTCGAATCCTCCTCCCCCAACCAATGCAAACACCATTGGAAATTGAAAATTGTAAATAGCAAATTGAAGATTTTGGATCATGTCCTTAATTTGCAATTTCCAATCTGCAATTTGACCTTTCCAATTTTTTCCCTAATACGGTCCCATCGTCTAGCGGCCTAGGACGCTGGCCTCTCACGCCGGAAA
>DMKB01000174.1:5717-12184 GCA_003454665.1 Nitrospiraceae bacterium
GTTGGGACCACCAATTCCTGCCATTACGCTCTCGCCATGGTAACAAGATTCTTGCGATTTCCGAAAACAGCGTCCTCAGGGGAATATGCATTTGCGGTTAAGGAGCATTGCGGGCGTGGTCTACACGGAAGAGCCTGATCCGGACAAGCTCCCGATGCCTGTCTCCTGTTTCCTGTCTGTATTCTGTATTCTGTAATCTGTTGTCTATTGTCTCATGTCTGTATTCTGCTCTTTTTATCCTGTCTCCTGACTACTGGCTCCTGTCTACAGTCTATCAACCCGGCCTGCCGTGGCTCAGCGCCTGCCCGATGGCCGGGATAAAATCCTTTTTTCTCGAGAGTACGCGCGGCACGCTGCAGGTATCACCCTCCACCTTCACATTGAAGGCCTTTTCAACGATCCACGTCTCGCCTTTGAGCATGATTCGCTCGTGGCCTTCGGTGAGGGGGTTTGTCACGAGCAGCACGACCAGATCGTAATGGTGAGCAGTACGAAGGCGTTCCAATTCGACGAGCAGGCTCTCTTCGCGCAGGTCGATCTCGGCGCAGTCGAGAGACATCATCTGGCTCACACCGAGCTTCTTACCGGCGATCAAAAACTCCTTGAAGTCGGAGGCGATCAGCTCCTCGTCGCTTCTCCCGTCAAGATTGATGCTCGCGTGGAGCAGCTCCTTGCCATAGGATTTGCTGTCCACGCCGGCGATGTCGGCAAGACGCTGCGCCATCACCTTGTCCCGCTCGGTTGTGGTCGAGAGGGTCAACAGGAGCGTATCCGACAGGATTCCGGACAGAAGAAGGCCGGCGAGCTCTTTCGGAACATGTATCTGATGAAGAACCATTGATCCCGCTACTACCGTACAGCTGCTGCCGACGGGATCGTTATACACATAGATGGGGGCCATGGTGGATATGTCGCCTACCCGGTGGTGATCGATGATCTCAAGAATTTCCGCTTCCTCGATCCCGGCCACTGCCTGCGAGAGCTCGTTGTGGTCGACCAGAATGGCCGTCTTGTGCACCGGATGCATGAGGTCGGTCCTCGTAATGAACCCGATGAGGCGATTGTCGCTGTCAACGACGACTACGGAACGGTACTCTGATTTGACGATTCTTTCGCGGACCTCGGCCATGGGCGTGAAGAGGCCTACCGTAGGGCAGGTGCCGGACATGATGGCCGATACGGGTTCGGACATGGTCATGAGCTGGACCGTGGCAAAGGCGTGGTAAGGAGAAGAGAGGATGAGCGCCTTTTTTTCAGCGGCCGCTTCTATGACCTCGCTCGCCAGCGGCGCACCGTCGACAACAATCAAGGCCGAACATCCCGCATGTATCAGATCGAGCTGGACGTCGTACTGATCGCCCACAATAACCACGTCACCCCGGCTCACCGTGTTCAGAAGAGCTCCCCGCTGCATGGTGGCCATGAGTACTCTGCCCGTCAGTCGATCCACCTGCCCGGTATTCGTTATGACGCGGGCATCAAGGGTCTTGAGCAGGATGTCGAGTTCGATTGGTGTCTGGTCCAGGTTGGTGAAATCAACGCTGTCCATGTAGTGGCGGGCAATATCCTTCAGTCCCACGATGCCGGCCAGCCTCCCCCCATCGTCCGTCACCGGAACAGACCGCACTCCTTGTTCCCGCATCAGAAGGGCAAGCGCCTGGATCGAATCGCGCACACCGATAGCGATAGGCCGCTTCAGTTCGAGGTCGTCCACCGTCGCGGCGAGGCTCTCGATTTCAGCGGGAGGCGCCACGCCGAATTTTTCCAGGACAAAGCGGGTCTCATCGTTCAACGTGCCGGCCCGAGCCGGCGTGAAGACAAACCGCTTGTCCGTGATGTTCTTGAAGTACGCATAGGCAATGGCGGAACACACGGAGTCCGTGTCCGGCGCCGTATGTCCTATGACGTAGACGGTTTTTTTCTGTTTCTGGGCCATCGTTTTTTTTGAGGCTTGTCGCATGGGATGGGGTGTATTATCCGAGTCCCATGGTAATTGTCAAGGACATATTTTTTGTAGCGGCAAGGCAGATTAAAAAGTGCGGTCCCCGTAAGGGCGGAAAAGAAAAAATGCGTGCGACAGGGAATCGTCGCACGCGTAGTAACTACCAATAGTCACGCTATTTATTGCGGCAGCACATAGCCGTCGGAGAGTGTTTTCATGAACTCCACAACAGCCCATTCCTCCGCTTCCGTCAATCCCAGATTGCCCAACTCATCGCTGTTGACGTTCTCCGGAACTTCCGGCGCCGGCCAGCAGTTGACCCGCGGCGCGGGCTTCATGACTTCATCGCACCTTGCAAGGACATCACGCGTGTTGTAAAAGTGCACGACTTCCTTGAGAGACTTTAAGGCGCCGTTGTGCATGTAGGCCTTCGGAAAGCCGTTCCCGTAGCGCTTGTCCACATTCCTGAGGGTCGGGACTTTCTGCTTGCCGTAATTTTCTGCCGCAAGCGCTGCCCACTCAGGCCTCGTCATGAGGAAGCCGCCAAGGCCCGGATCTATCCAGTCGGCCCCTTGCGGGTTGATCGGCGTACCATCATCGAGATATACCTTGTCCATGGCGTAAAAGGGGTTCTCAGGGTTCTTCGGTACACCGAGATTGTCGAAGGTGAAGTCAGTGAACAGCGCTTTGTCACTGAATGGTCCCGGCTCGCTGGGATGGCATGCCGAGCACATGGCCTTTCCATTGAAGAGGGTCAACCCCGCCTTTTCCAGTGCCGACAAAGGCGCCTTGCTGGCCGTGTAATAATCGAACTTCGAAGAAAACTGATTCACTTCGCCCGATGCCTCATACGCGGCGATGGAAAGACCGATCCGGTCGTACATTTGCTCAACGCCGGTATAGGAGCAATCGAGGGATCCCCAAACCGAGACGAAGAGCGAGGCATACTTCGAGGCTGCCACCTGATTACACACAGCCATTTTGCTGGGATTGTTCTGCTCAACGGGGTTCAGAAAGGGGCCCAGAGCCTGGTCTGCCGCCGGGTTGCCCAGGTGCTCGCCTGTTGCCCTGCCGTCCCAGAAGTTGCCTCCGACAAAAAGACCTTCCTCCATATCATAGTGAAAAACAGGACTGAGCGTCGCGTAGGCTGCGCTCGGCGGCTTGCGGTTCCCGAAGCGAGTCGGTATTGCTCCGCGATAGACGGCGCCGTGCTTGTTGATTCCGGGAATAGGCCCCGTGAATCCAACGTCGGGCGCGTGGCATTCTGCGCAGGCCATGGAGTCAGGATCCGAGATTTTGTCGAAAAAAAGATGTTTTCCTAATTGCTCTATCGGTGTTAGCGCCGCGGCATCGGTAACACCGGCGGTAAGGCAAAGACCGAGCATTACTGAAGCAGCCACCGCGAGTGAAAAGATTACCCGGTGATAACTGTTCTTGTGCATGGTGTCCTCCTTATCAAAAAATCTGAAGTGAATAGGGAAAAATGGTCGCGCCTTTCCGTTCTTCAGGGCATGTGCCGAGGCTCTCTCCCTGCTGTTCCGAGATGGTAACGAGAGCGTTCACCTCCTTCCTTATCGGTAGTGCATACTCGTCTACTGGTAGCGCAGTGTATTGCAGAAACGTTACTTGTGGGTAGTTTGGAGCGAGGTAAATTAGAACCTTTACAAACAGCATAGCAGTAAAATTATAATTGTCAATAATACTAAGGTAGTCACTTTTGAGCTGCAGGGCTCTTGCAGCACGCTGCCGGGCCGCTCCGCTATTTTCTTTCAGTCGACTCTGCAGGGAAACGATGGCGTGATTATCTATTGGTAGCTTATCCACGACAGCCGGCGGATAAAGTTGCATACTCCGAAGCCCCGCCTAAAACCCGGATTTTTGCTTGACTTATTAGCCGCTTATATACTATAATGCCAGCCTTATTTCCACGCAATGAAAAGGAGCAGTCGCAATGTCAGTAACGACGCCACAGAAGAGCAACCTCAAGCAGAAACGGTCCCAGGGTTTCAGAAAGCGGATGAGCACGGTTGGCGGCAGGCGGGTGATAAACCGCCGACGGGCGAAGGGAAGAAAACGCCTCGCTGTGTAGCATACGGCCGGGATTCCGAGGATGCCGTATACATACCGCAAAAGCGAGCGGTTGCGAAAGAACAGGGAATTTGTTTCGACGCTGAAGGGAAAAAGGCTGTCCGTTGACGGTCTTTCTCTGTTTTATGCCCCGAACACGGTCGGCCATTTCCGGGTCGGGATATCAGTCGGCAAAAAGCTGGGAAATGCCGTAACACGGAACCGATTGAAACGACGGGTCCGTGACTGCATCGGGAAGGTGCTGAGCGACACGTCGCTGGCCATTGACCTCGTTTTCGTGGCGCGACGGGAGCTGTCCACCCTCGACTACGGGCAGATCTTCGCCGTTGTCGAACGAGCGCTTCGCAAGGCCGTGCTCCGCAGCAAAAAAGCAGAAAGCGCAGAGCGGTGAAAGTACTCTTTCTCACTATCATTCGTCTGTACCGGCGATACGTATCACCCTTGTTCCCGCCTACCTGCAGGTTTGTCCCGACCTGTTCCGCATATGCTCTTGAGGCGTTCGAGAAGAAAGGCACCCTGAAAGCGGTGTGGATGACGGTCATCAGGCTTTCCAAATGCCACCCCTTTCACCCGGGCGGGTACGACCCGGTCAAATAATCGCGGAGGATTCATGGAAACACGAAGATTCATTCTGGCCCTCTCATTGTCACTCCTGGTGTTTCTGGTGTATGTGCGGTTTTTTGCGCCGCAAGTGCCGCCGCCGCAGCAGCCGATGCAGGAACCGCCCCGCGAGACGGCGAAACCAGAGCGGCCCACGGCGCCGGTGTTTCCCGAGCCGTCTCCGAAAAAACTGCAGCCGCGAAAATCGGGGAAGGACATTACCATCGAAACGAATCTGGTCAAGGCGGTCATCAATACGGCCGGCGGGGTGATCACCGCGTGGGAACTGAAGCAATACCGTGAGGCCGACAAATCTCCCGCCGGACTGGATGCCCTCTACCAGAATATGAAAGGCAAAAATCAGGAGGAGAAGAACGATCTCGGTAATGTGCAGCTTCTGCCGGACCCTGCCGGGGCCTATACCGGGGACCGGGTCTATCCGCTGACGCTCACGCCGCTCTCGCGATCTCTTTCCCCCCTCTCGTACGCAGTGTACCGGGCAAGCCGTGAACGCATCGTTCTCGACGAAGCGCGGAAAAGCGAAACCCTCATTCTCAGGTACAACGGCCCATCGGGCATCACGGTAGAGAAGCGCTTCACCTTTTATCACGATGATTATAAGGTCGATGTTGAAATCAACACCCGGCGTCTCGACGGCTATACTCTGGCCCTGGGGACCGACTTTGGAATACCCGACAAGCTGAACACAAGCGCCCGGGGCGGACAAGCGGGTCTCGTGGCCATGATCAACGGTGGTACGGAGCGCGAGGACCTCGATGATATCGAGGGCGAGCTGCAGCACTCCGGGACCATTGACTGGTTCGGCCACGTCGACAAATATTTCACCGCGACCATGCTCTACGGCAAGCAGGGGATCATTACGAGCCGGGTAACTTCTGCGCCGAAGGAAATCGGCGATTTCATGAACACGGAGCTGCTGGTAAAGGAGGCCCCCGAGACGCGCACGTATACCCTCTACGCCGGGCCCAAGAACTATTCCATCATGGAATCCTACAGCCGTGGTCTGGAGCGCATGGTTGACTTCGGATGGTTCGGCGTGCTCGCCAAGCCCATGTTCTGGCTCATGAAGTTTTTTTACAGCTTTGCCAGGAACTACGGCATTGCGATCATCCTTCTGACCATTGTGGTGCGGGCCCTTCTGTTCTATCCGTCGCTGAAGAGCGCCAAGTCCATGGAGGAAATGAAGTCCATTCAGCCCGAAATGACCGCTCTGCGCGAGAAGTACAAGAAAGATCCGCAGCGCATGAACCAGGAGCTCATGAAGCTCTACAAAGAGCGGAGAGTCAATCCCCTGGGTGGCTGTCTGCCGATGCTGCTCCAGCTGCCCTTTTTCATCGCCCTCTATAACGTTCTGTCGGTATCCATCGAGCTGCGCCAGGCTGTATTCATTCCCTACTGGATCAACGACCTCTCGCTGTACGATCCGTTTTACATCCTGCCGATCGTCATGGGCCTGAGTATGATCCTGACCATGAAGATTACGGCAGCCACGGCAGACCCCAAGCAAGCCAAGATGATGATGTTCATGAACATCGCATTCATCTTCATGTTCGCACGACTTCCCGCCGGGCTGCTTCTCTATATTACGTTGAGCAATGTGCTGTCCATCGCCCAACAACTCTACGTAAAAAAATTCATCATCGCTCCGGCGAAGAAGTAAGGTGCCGCACCGCTCAGGGGAAAGAGGGTGCACCAGCACCGTTCTCAGGGCGGGAGCGTTCGTTCTTCTCGCCGCTATCTTCGTGTGCCCGACACCGGCGATCGCGGCAGACGTGATGTCCCTGGAGGCCGGCATCGGTGTCCATCATTCCGGCAA
>DMKB01000174.1:12288-31681 GCA_003454665.1 Nitrospiraceae bacterium
GGCGTACAGTGGTTCTGGGGCGAGATGGGGTATCTTGCCGGCAGCGCCGGCATGGCCTATCTTACCGAGACAACGGATAACCTGGGCACGCGGTTCCAGTTTCTCTTTCGCGCTGCCCTGGGCCGCCGGGGCGATCAATATGATTTTTCTCTTGGGTATGTCCACTACTCGAACGGGAAGTATTTTTTCGGGTGGGACGGGCCTAATTACGGAGAGAATTATATAACCCTTCAGCTCGGCCGCCTGTTTTGAGCGGTGCGGAGCAAACCTAGGGTGTTGCCTTTATTGCCACGAAAGAACCTTCACCATGGCCTTCCTTTACCGGTTCAGACGCGCTGATCTCCTGGAGTGGACGGAAGAGGGTCTGGCGGAAGGTGAAGCGACGAAATCCCGCCTCCTTGAGATGGATGATCAGCTCATCGACTGAAAAGAAGGTCGCTTCCTTATAGAACGTGCTCTTAGCCTTTCGTGCCTGGTAGAATTTTCCGAGCGGGCTCTCCCGATCAACGAAACCGATAATGAAGCAACCGTCCGGTTTCAGGACCCGCAGCACTTCCCCGAAGGCCAGGTCCATATCATCCAAGAAACAGATCGTGGTGACCATGAGCGCGAAATCAAACTCCTGCTCTCCGAAGGGCAGCGCCTCGGCAACGCCCTTGATGACCTTGATCCCCCGCTCACGGGCCTTCTCGCGCATGGCCCGTGACGGCTCTACACCATACCGGATACCCAGGGGCGCCGCGAAGCGGCCGCTGCCCACGCCGATCTCGAGACCATTGCCCGCTTCCGGCAACAATGCCCTGACGGCACGCAGTTCGGCCTCGTAGGCTTGGGGGTTCGCCGCGAACCAGGCTTCGTAGTCCTCTCGGTGTTTATCAAATGTCGTCACGCCGGGCAAGGTGTGTCGTCCTCCCTTATTTTATTGTCTGCTCTTCATTGCTTCCGAATAAATTTCAAATCCCAAACTTCAAATGACAAATAAGCTCCAAAAAAAGAAGCTTCAAACTGTTTGGAATTTGAATGTTGAACTTTGGAATTTATTTGAGATTTGGTGCTTGTGATTTGGAGCTTATCCTCTCCTACCATTCCCTTTTCAGGAAAACCTCAACGACCTTCGGATCGAGTTGGGTGCCGGCGAGGGATCGGATATGGTCGAGCGCATCCGCTTTAGCCATTGCCTGTCGGTAGGGCCGGTCTTCGGCATACACCGCGTCCCAGACGTCGGCAACGGCAAAGATGCGTGCCGCCAAGGGAATCTGATCACCCTTCAGGCCGCGCGGGTAGCCGCTGCCGTCCCACCATTCATGATGGCAGTAGGGAATATCCAGGGCCGGACGGAGAAAGGCAATGGGCAGGAGCATCTCGAAGGCGTCGACGGGATGGCGCCGCATGATCTCCCATTCTTTCTCCGTAAGGCTGTCCGGCTTCAACAGGATACTGTCGGGGATGCCTATTTTACCGATATCGTGCAGGAGCGAACCTCGGCGAACATGGACGAGCTCCTTCTCGCTCATGCCAATTTCCCGCGCAAGGCTGAGGGTCATGTCCGTCACCCGTTCCGTATGGCGCTCCGTTGCCTTGCTCCGCAGGTCGAGGGCACGCGCCCATCCTTCGAGCGTTGCGTCATAGGCAAGGGCAAGCTCGATGTTCGAACGCTGCAGCTCGTTAAAAAGGGTTGCGTTGTCTATGGCAATGGCGGCCTGCGCCGCCAGGGCATCGAGAAATTCCTGCTGCTCCCGGTCGAGGGAGAGCGGCGAGCGATGAAATGCCTCAAGGATACCCTTGACCTGCCCCTTCGCCACGAGAGGGATGACATGGTGCGCAACAAATCCCTCGTCCTTCAGGAGTGAGGCGCGGCCAAAGCCGCTTTTGGGATCGCGCAGGTCGGGGGTGCTGATGTTCTTCTGCTCCAGGGCCGCGAGACCAGCGATGCCCTGGCCCATCGGGATGCGTGATTTCCGGATGGCCGTGGTGCGGAAGCCATGATCCGCTGCGTGCTCGAGTATCTCGGTGTACGAATTCAGGAGCAGCACATCCGCTGCGTCCACATGAAGCTGGGCAATGACCAGGTCGAGAAATTCCGTGAGCGTAACGCGCAAGTCCAGGCTGGAGGTGATAATCATATCAATAGCGTGAAGGCCCGCGAGGCGCTGGAGACGGAACTGGGCCTGACCCTCCGCCTGTTTTCGCGCGGTAATATCCTCGCCTGAGCTGAGCGTTGCCGTGATCCTGCCGTCCTCATCGCGCAGGATCGTATTGTGCCAGGCGATCATTCTCTCTTCGCCCGCCCGGGACAGCACGGGATTCTCAAAGTATTCGACCGGTTCGACTTCCCCTCGAATCAATTTCTGAAAGACGGACTTTACACTTTCCCGGATGGGCACGGGGATATAGGTGTCGAACCAGTTCGTGCCGATGATTTCGTCCTCACCAAATCCCAAAATCTCTGCTCCTTTACGGTTGATCAGAGTGACCCGCTGATCTGCTCCGATCACCACGATGATGACGCCTGCCATGTCGAGGTAGAGCTGGGCCCTGTTTCGCTCCTTCTCCAGCTCCTCGGCAGCCCGTTTGCGAGCCGTGATATCACGGAAAATACCCTGAATAACCCTCTTGCCGGCAAGGTCAATGACGCTGATGCTTATCTCGACCCAGATCGGGCGCCCGTCGCTGTGGGAAATGCAGAGACCGCCGACGATGGATCTCTCCTGCTCGAGGGCCTCCTGAAAGGCCTGCCGGCACTGCTCGCGTTCCTCGGGCGGGTGAAGCTCTCTCTGATGCATACCGATAATCCGGTCTGCCGGAAGGCCGAGGAGTTCCTCCGCCCTTCTGTTGGCTTCGAGAATGAGCCGCGTTTCGGCATCAAAGAGAAAAATAGCATCGTTCGCCGACTCGATCAGCGTTCGGTACTTTTCCTCCGAGGCCTCGAGCTCGGCAGCTGTCCGCCCCCGGGCCTTGATCTGGCGCTGTATCAGGACGTACAGGGCGAAGGCACTGGCGATGATAAATCCCCAGCCCCGGTACGTCTGAAGAATGGACTGAACGTGCGGGTCCTTGATAACGGCCTCAATAAATTTGACCGAGGCGGCGATCCAGAGGACGCCGAAGAGGACATACAGCAGGACAATAAACGAAGATGACTGGAGCCATTGTTTTTTCATATCCGGTATTCAGTGGCAGTCCCGCTAAAGCGGGAGACCTCAGGCGGAACGCTACCTCTATTGTACCACTCGCGCAAAGAAAAAAGCAGCCCTATCGTATGCAGAAGGGTAATACGGAAACTAGGGATGCGCGACCGTCTTGATCGCGAACTTCGGCGGATTCAGGATGGTTTTTTTCACAGCACACTGGTCAGCTACCCGAATCAGCGCTTTCTCGTATTTCTCGGGAAAATCCGGTGGTACATTGATGTCGATGACGATTGTGTCCAGCTCGGTTTTACCTTCCGCCGTCGTGGTGTACACCAGCCGCTGGGTAAGGGAAATGTTCTCCGTCGGAATCTTTCGCTCCTGGCAAAAACTGAGCACGTAGATGCCCGCGCAGGTGCCGATCGAAACGAGAAAGAGCGCATAGGGGGGTGGTGCGCTCCCGTCGCCTCCTTGCAGCTTTGCCTGGTCCGTCGGGATTATCATGCCGTTCATGTCGGCATTCACCTTCTTGCCGCCGGGAAAGGTTATATTTATTTCCATGCAAAAACTCCTTCCTCTTGCTAGAACTTCAAAAATCGTTTCTCGCGAAGCACGCAACGGGTGCAAAGAAAAAATGAATTTGGCGAGGCTGCGCCTCAGACCAACGAGGCATGAATCACTCAAAAAGCTAAGGCGTCTCTCGCAAAGCCGCCAAGACGCAAAGAAAATCTTCACATCCTGTCTTAAACCCGAATGATTTGCCGTTCTTTGCGAGCTTAGCGCTTTTGCGCAAAAAATGCTCTTGTGGTTCAAGCGTTTCAGACAAAATAAAGAGAGATCAAAATCGTCTCTCGCAAAGCCGCAGAGTACAGAAAATAGTAGACAGCAGGCAGTAGACTGTAGACAGGAGTCGGGAGAAAGATGTCAGAACATAGACTGCAGCTTCACATCGGCTTTCATCCTGTAAATCCTGTCTAAATTCTTTGGCCGTTCTTGGCGTTCCAAGTGGCCGCTTCTGATTTTAGGCTATTTGCGAGAAAATTGCCTTCGTGGTCCAGCCGTTGTGATGACTCAGACCGTGAAGAGGCCCGATACCCCGTACCGGCTCGCCACGTGGACGGGAAGGCCCTTCCTGCCGGCTTCGCGGTGTGTCCTGAGGGCCAGGTCCGGGCTGTTGTTCTGCTCCGAGAGATGGGCCAGGCATGCCCATTTCATTCGCGGGCTCGCCGCGATCCTGAGCAGTTCGGCGGCCTCGATGTTCGAAATATGCCCTCCTGCGCTCCGGATGCGTTGCTTCAAAAAAGCCGGATAAGGGCCGTTCTCCAGCATGTCCGGGTCGTAATTGCTCTCGATGAAGGCCGCGTCGAGGCCGGCAACAACCTGCTCAAGGCCTTCAAAAACATGGCCGAGGTCGGTCATAATGCCGAGCCGCTTATTGTTTGCCGTGATCACGAAGACTGTTCCGTCTTCACTATCGTGGGGCGTCGGGATCGTCTTGACGGAAACGCCGGAGAACCGGAGCGTATCGCCGGCCCTGAAGTGGCGGACATCCTTGAGCTTCCCCAGGGAGAGGCGGGAGCAGGCGCGGTCGATGGTCTTCGGCGTGACGTAGAGGGGAATGCCGTATTTGCGCTGGTAGATACCGGCGCAGCGCACGTGGTCGCCGTGGTCGTGGGAGATGATAACCGCGTCGACAGACCGGATGTCCCGGCCGTGGGCAGCGAGCCGCTCCTTCGCGGCAACACCGCTGATACCGGCGTCGAAGAGCAGCCTCACGCCGCCTGTTTCCACATAGATACAATTCCCATTGCTGCCTGATTGGAGCGAAATCGCGATCATATTGTGACACGGTCCTTTGGGGGGGATGGATTTTCGTAAATCTTATAGCGCCACTTTAACAATCATGATGAGACTTGTCAAGGATGGAGTGCTCAAGAACGGGCCGCCGTGAAAAAAATATGCTATTATCGAGCAAGGAGCGACAAAAAGCCGCTTCAGGCAAAGGATCCGATCAATGAGCTTCATAAAAATACTGTCCATACTTCTGGTCATTGCCGGCGCCGCTTTCATTTTTGCATCACTGGCGCCGGCACGCAGGACGTCGAGCGTCGTCTCGGCGCAGATGCGTCAAAAATGGCTTGCCCTCATCTATCTCATGTACTTCTTCTTTGCCGGCTACCTCTTCTTCGACGCCGTGCTGCTCATGGACCTCACGTTCCCTGTCGAGCTGGTCACCGGCGGCGTCTTTTTTGGGGGGGCGATCTTCGTATACATCGTGATCAACCTCTCCCGAACCACTATTGGAAAAATACGGGAGACGGAACAGGATCTCAGGCTCCTGAACGAAACCCTGGAGCAGCGTGTTGTTGAGCGAACGGCGGAGTTGCGGAAGGAACGAGATAAGGCGCAGAAGTACCTCGATATTGCTGGAGTTATCCTTGTTGTCATTGATGCTGCTCAACGAGTTGTTCGGATAAATGCAAAAGGATGTGAGATTTTAGGCCACCGGGAAGAGGAGATAGTCGGTAAAAACTGGTTTGACCATTTTATTCCTGAGAATATACAGAATGAAGTAAAAAGCACTTTTGCCAGGCTGATGGCAGGGGAAGCGTTGCCGGTAGAGTATTTTGAAAACAGTGTTGTGACGAAGTACGGGGAGGAGCGGCTTATCGCATGGCACAATAGTGTGCTGAGAGATGGGGCTGACACGATCATCGGCACGCTCAGTTCCGGGGAGGACATTACCGAGCGCAAGCAGGCTGAAGACTCGCTGAAGGCAAGCGAAGAGCGGTATACGAAGCTGTTCCACCATTCGAACGACGGGATTGTTCTGCATGATTTAGACGGGAACATCCTCGATGTAAACTACAAGGCCACAGATATGCTCGGCTATACAAAGCCTGAAATGCTGAAAATTAATATCGCAGCCCTCCATCCGGAGGAGGCGATTCCCACATCACGCAATGCCTTTGAAGTATTGGCACAGAAAGGATTTGTCAAGTTTGAGGTAAATTTCAAGAACAAAAATGGGGCCGTGTTTCCCGCTGAAGTATCATCGAGCCTCTTTGACGTTGCGGGAAAGACGGTCATCCAGGGCATTGTCCGTGACATTACGGACCGGAAAAAGGCGGAAGAGCAGATTCAGACGCTGGCCTACTACGACGGCCTGACCAACCTGCCGAACAGGACCTTTTATAACGAACTGGTCGCCCGAGCCCTCGTGTATGCCAAACGCGGCAAAAAAACCATGGCAACACTCTTCATCGACCTTGACGAATTCAAGAGGATTAACGACACCCTCGGTCACAGCGCGGGAGACCGGCTTCTGCAGGAGATTGCCGCACGGTTGCTGCAATGTGTCCGGAAGAGCGACACCGTCGCCCGTTCAGAAGACGGTGTAATCATGAATACGGTATCCCGTCTCGGCGGGGATGAGTTCATCGTCCTCCTGCATGATATAGCCCAGCCCCAGGATGCGTCCCTCGTCGCGCGCCGCATGCTGACCGAGCTGTCGAGACCCATTGTGCTGAACGATCAGGAAGTTACCATTACCGCGAGCATCGGCATATCACTCTATCCCGGCGACGCAGAGGATACGGAAAACCTGCTCAGATATGCGGACATCGCGATGTATCACGCCAAAGACCAGGGGAAAAATAACTACCAGTTTTACTCACAATCTCTGCACAAGACATCTCTCGAACGGTTCACCCTCGAAAACGAGCTGCGCAAGGCTCTGGAGCGCGAGGAATTCCTGCTGCACTATCAGCCGAAACTGGAAGCCCGGACCAGAACCATAATCGGTATGGAGGCGCTTATCCGATGGCAACATCCGGAGAAAGGCCTGATCCCTCCAGCGGAGTTCATTCCCCTGGCAGAGGAAACGGGTCTCATCGCTCCGATCGGCGAGTGGTTGCTGCGTGCGGCCTGCGCACAGATAAAGGCGATTCATGGGGAGGGATTTCAATCCCTCACGATAGGAGTCAACCTCTCCAATCGGCAGTTTGCGCAGCAGGACCTTGTTGAGATGGTCGGCCGTGTGCTGAACGAGAGTGCTGTAGATCCGAAGGCACTCGAAGTAGAGATTACCGAAAGCACGATCATGCAAAATCCGGCGATTGCCATAATCACACTGGAACATTGGAAGGACATGGGGATACAGATTGCCATCGATGATTTCGGGAAAGGATATTCATCACTGGACTACCTGAAGCGGTTGCCGCTGAATTCCCTCAAAATCGACCGGGCTTTTATCATGAATATCACCACAAACCCGGATGATGCGGCCATCACGACGGCCATCGTCTCGCTGGCGCACAGTCTGAAATTAAAGGTCGTTGCCGAAGGCGTGGAGACGGAGGAACAACTGGCCTTTCTGCAGGAACTGGGGTGCGACGAGGTGCAGGGGTATCTCTTCAGCCGGCCTGTTCCGGCTGAGGAACTTGTTGAAGTGTTAAGGAGCGCGGAGAAGGGGTGATCGCGCGATCATGATCTGCGAAGGGGTAATACTTAACCAAAAGATGAATGCCCTTTTTCCTGACACGCCGCCGAAGCTTCGTCGCAGGCGAGAACGTGGAGCGTCCCGGGGATACACCGGGCGTCCTGCGGGAACAGCGATTATTCCGAGGGAATCGAGAGGAGGACTTTCAGTGGTGCGAAAGAGCGCTGTTTATGGACTTCTTGGATTGCTTGTTGCAGGGATGTGTGGTTGTGGTGACAGCGAAAACGCCAAGGAAGTAAGCCTCGAAAAGAAGGAAGCATTGACTCGGCAGGAAAAGCCCGCCGGCGGTAAGTCTTTTCGGATAGCAGTGGGAGGAATGATCACACCGAAAGAAGGGTTTGCCTATTATCGCCGGTTCCTGGATTATATCGGAGAAAAACTTGGTCAACATGTCGAATTCGTAGACCGGGAGGATTACGCCGAGATCAACGCCCTCATACGCACAAGGAGGGTCGACGCCGCCTTTGTGTGCGGCGGTCCCTATGTTGACGGCCAAGAGGCATTTGGCATGGAGCTTCTGGTGGCGCCTCAGGCGTACGGCGGGACGGTATACTATTCGTATATCATCGTATCGAAAGACAGCCAGATGCAGCATCTGGAGGACCTGCGGGGGAAAACCTTTGCCTTTACCGACCCGCTGTCGAATACGGGAAAACTGGTGCCTACGTATATGCTGGCCAAAATGAACGAGAGCCCTGATTCGTTCTTCAAGAAGTATATTTTTACAAAATCTCACGATAAGTCGATTCAGGCGGTTGCGCAGGGCATTGTGTCCGGTGCGGCGGTAGACAGCCTTATCTGGGAATACGCCCATCGTACAAACCAAAAATTTACCGCAAAAACCAGGATTATAAAAAAATCCCCCCCCTATGGAATCCCGCCGGTTGTCGTTCGGCCGAGCCTGGATCCGAAGATAAAAAGGAGGCTCAGGGAAATATACGTAAACGCCCATAACGATAAAACAGGCAGAGAAATTCTGAAAGGAATGATGATCGACAAATTTGTTCCGATAGACGATGGCGCCTATGATTCCATTCGGGAAATGAAAACATGGATGAAAAAGCGGAGCGTGGCCGGAAAAGCAAAATGAGAAGATTTGCGCAGGATATAAGTTTACGTGCCAAATTGCTGGTCGGCATCGTAGGAATCGTGCTCCTGCTGGGGCTGACGATCATCCTCTTTGTCAAGAATACGCTGTCGCAAAGGCTTCATGGTGAGCTTGAAAAGAGAGGTGTTTCCATAGCGCGAAACATGGCACTGGGAAGCACCAATTTCATTTTAACCGAGCGCACCGCAGATCTTCAGATGCTCATAAACGATTTTATGGAGTCAGAAGCAGATGTTGAATATGCTTTTGTCCAGAATGTACAGGGGGAGATTTTAGCACATACGTTTCAAGGGGGCTTTCCCGTTGGCCTTCAGGAGGCGAACACTCTCGGCCCGGGAAAAAGCCATGCCATGCAGCGCCTCCTCACCGAGAAAGGGACGGTTCTTGATATCGCCGCGCCGGTATTAAAGGGCGAGGCAGGGGTCGTGCGTCTGGGGGTTTCAGGATGGCCGATACAAAGAAGCATCAATAACATTGTTGGGTACGTTCTCGGCATCATCACGGTAATTTTGCTCTCCGGCGCCGGGATTTCCATTGTTTTTGCCAGAAGACTCACCGATCCGCTTTATGAACTTGTTGAAACAGCACGGGCCGTCGGCCGCGGCGACCTTGCTCAAAAGGTGAACATTAAAACCTCGGATGAAATAGGAACATTAGGAAGCGTCTTCAATCAAATGACAGAAAGTCTGTCACGCATGCTTGTGTCGAAGGAGGCCCTTGAGCTTGAGAGGGAAAAACTTCTCCTCCTCTATGAGAACAACCCTGATTCTGTTGTTGTTCTGGATACCGGCCGCCGGATCGTTTACTGTAACAAGAGAACAGAAGAGGTCGCTGGGGTGCCTCTCTCGAAGCTGAAAGGCGGCACGTGTTTTGAGAATGTCATCGGGCGAGACAAACAATGCGATGATTGCAAGCTGGACGAGGTAATATCGGAAAAGAGACCCGCAATGCGCGTCAAGCATGAGGTCACCGTTTCAGGAAAAGAGAATTGGCTCCATCAGCTCTGGTATCCCATCGTGGACAGTAAGGGAAATGTAGATTCCGTAGTGGAAATTGCCCGCGACATTACCGAGCAAAAACATGCCGAGGAACAACTTCAGTCAACAGAAAAGACCCTGCAGACGATCATTAACTCGATGCCCTATGGTGTTATTATCATCGGAAGGGACAAGAAAGTGCAGAGTGTCAACCGGGCGGCATTGGTGCTCATGGGGTATGAATCGGAAGAGCAAGTTGTCGGAATAACGTGCCACAATACGCTCTGCCCGGCCGAAGAAGGCAACTGCCCGATTATTGATTTGAAGGGGAGCATTGACCGGTCTGAAAGGATACTCATTACGAAAGACGGGAGACGCATTCCCATATTGAAATCGGTCGTCCCTGTTGAACTCGACGGAAAAGACGTTTTGCTCGAAGCTGTTATTGACATCAGCGAGCGAAAGCAGGCCGAAGAGCAGATACGCATCCTGGCATATTACGACAACCTGACCGGCTTGCCGAACCGAACTTTTTTTAAGGAAATTTTGAACCGGACGCTGGTGCGCGCCAGGCGTCGGCAGGAAATCAGTGCACTACTTATTATCGACATCGACAACTTCAAACGCATTAACGATACGCTCGGCCATACGGTCGGTGACCATCTGCTCAAGGCTACCGCGGAGAAGTTGTCGACGTGCATACGAAAAACCGACTCCGTCGCGCGCCTCGATGAAGACCAGACAACTGAAGTCGTATCGCGCCTCGGGGGGGACGAGTTCGTCGTGCTTTTGAGCGAACTGGTCAACGCTCAGGACGCGGTCATCGTAGCGCAGCGCATGCTGAACGACTTGTCCCGGCCCATTATGGTGGGCGAACGGGAGGTGTTTCTTTCCGCAAGTATCGGCATCTCGCTCTGCCCGTCTGATGGTGAGGACGTCGACACCCTTCTCAAGAACGCGGACGCCGCCATGTCGCACGCAAAGAGCCGGGGAAGCAATAGCTATCAGTTTTATGAAGAATCTATGAATGCCGCGGCGCTGAAACGGCTCACCCTTGAGAGCGAACTACGCAGAGCAATGGAACACGATGAATTCCTGGTGTACTATCAGCCGAAGCTTGATGTCCCCACGAGAAAAATCATCGGTATGGAAGCGCTTGTCCGCTGGCAACACCCTGATCGCGGACTGATCTCTCCCGCAGACTTCATTCCTCTGGCAGAGGAGACCGGCCTGATCGTGCCGATCGGCGAGTGGGTGCTGCGTACCGCCTGCACGCAAAATGAGGCGTGGCAGGACGCCGGGTTCGAACCGCTGAGCGTCTCGGTAAATCTGTCCAGCCGGCAGTTCGAGCAACAAAACCTGACGGGAGCCGTAGCGGCGGCCCTGCATGATACCGGCCTGGCTGCCCAATATCTGGAATTGGAAATTACGGAGAGCATGCTCATGCGAGACCCGGAGGAGACCATCATGATTCTCCAGGCGCTCGAAAACAAGGGAATACGAATATCCATCGATGATTTCGGCACCGGTTATTCATCGCTGAGCTATTTGAACCGATTTCCCCTGGACTACCTGAAAGTCGACCGGGCGTTTGTCATGAATATCACGACAAACCCTGACGACGCGGCCATTACGACGGCCATCGTCGCCATGGCGCACAGTCTGAAATTGAAAGTTATTGCCGAAGGGGTGGAGACGGAGGAACAACTGGCCTTTTTGCGTGAGCTGGGATGCGATGAGGTGCAGGGGTATCTCTTCAGCCGGCCGCTTCCGGCCGAAGAATTTGCTGAACTATTAGCGAGGCAAGGCCTCAGACCAATGAAATAAAATCATAATTTCAGACAGGATAACAGGATGAACTGGATAAGAAATTATTGGCCTTCATCGGACTTTATCCTGTAATCCTGTCAAAAAGGTCTTGCTTTTCGTGAGGGAGGCCGACTCAAGAATTTGAGTCGAAATTAAAGATCTTGGTCTGTAAAGTATTTAGCGAGGCCCTGCCTCAGACCAATGAAATAAAAATAAGACCTTAGACGGGATAACAGGATGAACCGGATGTTAAGAACTTTTAGACTTTCATCAGACTTTATCCTGTAATCCTGTCAAAAGGTTTTTTCGTGATGTTGGGTCAACTTGAAAATCCGACTCAAAATTAAAGATCTTCGTTTGTAAAGTACTTTAATCAGAGATAGCATAGATTGTATCATCCTGCTTATCCTGTTATCCTGTCTCATAAAAAGAATTTTATCTTGTCCTGCAGCACGAAAAGGAGGGTTTCATGTCAGACATTAAGAAGATGTACAAAACCATCATGGCCGATAATTTCCCGCCCGAGATGACCATCACCTTCGGCGACCAGAAGCTCGTCTATAAAAAGCGCTCCTGGAAGCTTCCTGATGAGAAAACGGGCGAGGTGATCGAGAAGGGCCTCCGGTACGGCGAGAACCCTGACCAGCAGGCGGCAATGTACGAGCTGGCGAAGGGCAACCTGGAGCTGGCAGGCGTAACGTTCATAACGCCGGGCAACGGCCTCGTGACCAGCATCTCCGAGGAGCAGATGCTCCAGGCAGGCAAGCATCCGGGCAAGACGAACTTCACGGACCTGGACAATGCCCTGAACATCCTGAAGTTCCTCATGGACCGGCCGGCAGCGTCGATCATGAAGCACAACAACCCCTGCGGCGTGGCCTACGGAACAACCGTTGCCGAGGCCTACGACCGGGCGAACATGGCCGACCGGATCGCGGCCTTCGGCGGGTGCCTTGCCGTGACCCAGCCCATTGATAAAGAGACCGCCGAGATGGTGAGCGCAAACTACCTCGAGGTCGTGGCTGCGCCGGACTTTGAGGCAGGCGCCCTGGACATCCTGAAGAAGCGGAAAAATCTGCGTATCATCAAGCTGGAAACAATGAACGACCTTGCCAAATACCGCACCATGAGCTTCGTGGAGTTCAAGGCCCTCATCGACGGCGGGCTCATCGTGCAGCAGTCCCAGACGAACAAGATCAAAACAAAGGACGATTTCCAACCAGCCACGGCAGTGTATAAGGGCAAGGAGTACGCTATCGAACGCAAACCCACGGACCAGGAGTGCGACGACATGCTCTTCGGCTGGAGCGTGGAGCAGGGCATCACGTCAAATTCCGTGATCTACGTCAAGAACGGCGCCACTGTCGGGATCGGCACGGGCGAGCAGGACCGCGTCGGCGTTGCGGAGATCGCCATTGCCAAGGCCTACACCAAGTATGCCGACCGGCTGTGCTTCGAGAAGCACGGCGTTCCCTACAAGGAGTTCGAGCTGGAGGCGTCGCAGGGAAAGCGGGACGCCAATGCGCTCAGGGAGATCGATGGGCAGACGAAGAATGAGAAGGGCGGGCTGATCGGGTCCGTCATGGTCTCCGACGCCTTCTTCCCCTTCCGCGACGGCGTGGACGTGGGAATCAAGGAGGGCATTGCGGCCATTGTCCAGCCCGGCGGGTCGGACCGGGACTTCGATACGATCACGGCCTGCAACGAGGCGAACCCCAAGGTGACGATGGTCTTCACGGGCCAGAGGGTTTTCAAGCACTAACTGGAAAAATGTTATCTGGCCGCGGATTTACGCGGATAAGGATGGATTAAAAAAACAAAGGAGCAGCCGCTGTCGAGCGGCTGCTCCTTCCTCGTTATAGTACTTCGCGATAACCGTTTCGTGCACTTCTACTCGAATTCCATACGAGCGTCTACAGGATGGCGTACGAATTGCCGAAAAAAAGTGCTATGCCCTATTATGGTGTAACCGTTAAGTTGAAATACCCTCCGATGTAATTCCACTCCACAACAGCGAGGTAATATGTCACACCTGCAGTGAGGTTAATCGTGCAAACTTCATCTGCGGCAAATAAATAAAAATCGCAGAAACCAATTTCCGTGGTATAAGTATTGCTAGTGAATAGGTGCCAGCTCAAATCCGACCATGTGTTCGTCACGCCGATGGTATAGAGGCTGGTTGACGAAGCGGTAAACGTATAGAAGCTCTCCGAATACGCAGCGACTGAACCGCTATGGGGTGTACTTTCAGCAATCACGACCTCTGAACCCGGACTCCCCTCACTGGGTGGCCCCCCATCGTCTCCTCCCCCGCAGGCGCTCAGGAAAAAAATCGCAACGACAACAGCAATAGACATCATAATAAACGACTTTTTCATGATTATCACCTCCCCGTACAGCATAAGCTGCTACTAACTACTGAACGAACAAAGATGAAATCGGAGTCTTTTTTATGAAAACAGCATCATTGGAGAGTTTAATGTTCGGAATGCCACTGAGAACCATATAAATTACTATACGAATAGTATCTCTTATTTTATATTATCTGTCAAGGCAACATTCACCTTATCGCTTTTTCATGGGTAAAAAATTTACCTTCTGCATGCACGGCATATAAGACTAACGGAGGAAACGCGTGAAATGAATGGGCTGCAGAGAGGTCGTTCAAGGCAAGTTCGAAAGAGGTTTCCCTATTCTACGATTTCAGACTATCGCCTGTTAAGGGAAAGAATATCTACAGCAAAAGCTGGTTTTTCTTGGACCTGCTCTCGCCGATATTCATCACATAAATCGCCGGTTTCCCCATCACCGGGCACTTGGTCTCGCAGATACCGCAGCCGATGCAGAGCTCCAGGTCCACCCGCGGCCGCTGGAGTTTCACGGTCCTGCCCTCGCGGTCCTTCATGGTGGCTTCCTCGAACCAGATGGCCTTCTTCGGCGTGGGACAGACTTCCTCACAGACGATGCAGGGCCTGGCGTGCGCCCAGGGCAGGCAACGGCCCTTGTCGATCATGGCAAGGCCGAGCTTGGTCTTTGCCTTTCGAGCAAGCTCCAGCCGCTCGATCGCTCCGGTGGGGCAGACCTGGCCGCAGAGGGTGCAGCGGTATTCGCAGTAGCCGATGCGCGGCACGAGCATGGGAGACCATATCCCCTCGAGGCCTGCTTCCAGGAAGGTGGGCTGCAGCCCGTTCGTTATGCAGACCTTCATGCATTCCCCGCACTTGACGCACCGTTTCAGAAACTCCTTCTCCTCCAGCGCGCCGGGCGGCCTGATGAGCGTCGGTTTCGGGACGCCTAACTTCAGATGGGGCGTTATTCGCAGGAGGGGCACAACAATGACTCCTGAGAGAACAGAGGTGATTACCCTCCTCCTGCCGAGGTCCATCTCCGCCGCTGCCTTTCTCTGCCTGAAGCCGAAGCTGACGGCGTTCTCCGGACAGATGTCGTCGCAGTTCCAGCAGTAGAGACATTCGGTATCACGCCATGCCTCCTTCATATCAGGCTGTGCATCACCCTGGCAGACGGTGGCGCAGGAACCACAGCTGGTGCAGCCTTCGCTCACCGAGCGCTTCAGGATCGAAAAGCGGGAAAGCAGACCGAGAAACGCGCCGAGGGGGCAGAGGTACTTGCACCAGAACCGCTTCTCCACGAGATTCAGGCCAAGGATACCGAGAAAGAGGAAACCAACGAACACGCCCTGAAGATAAAAAGACTGGTTGAATGAGAGTACGGTATGTTTGAGTCCGGAATAAACCGGTTCGGTGACAACGGTGATGCCGACAGGATCGACGGCATAGATCGAATCAAAGGCCGCCCGTGTGCCGAAATTGAAGAGCGGATAGATACTCAGGGAGAACGACCTGATCAGGAGCGAGATCGGGTCCATGATCCCCACAAGCTGGAGGGTAAACAGTGAAGTAACGAGCAGAAAGATCAGGATGAAATACTTGATCCGATACCAGTCCGGGCCGACAACGGGCCGCTGCTCTTTTCTCAGGGAACCAACCATGTTGTTCAGCGTGCCGAGGGGACAGACCCAGCCGCAGAACACTCTCCCGAGCAGAACGGTCAGGACGATGATGATGATCGAGAACAGGAAGGCCACGGGAACGCTATGGGCGGACAGCAGGGTCGTAACGAGGATCAACGGATCGAAGTCAAGGAACAGGCGCACCGGGTATCCCAGCTCATCCGCCCCCTTGGACTCGGTCTGGATGAAAAGGAAAAGAAAGAGGAGCAGGAACAGGCCCTGGGTGGTCCGTCGGTAATTTTGGGTGGTAAACAAAGACATATGAGATTAATAAGATACTGACTCAGGAGAAACGGAGAATAGGGGGAAAGGGGGAAGAAAAAGACCAGTTAAATTCATACCCTTTTCTTCAACCCTCTCCCTTTTCCCTAATCCGGACAAGCCGGAACCACATCTTTCTGGTGGCCGATTCTGATTTTAGGCCATTTGACAGGATTTATAGCCTAAAGGCCACAGGCAGGATAAAATCTCATAAATAGTTTTTTAAAAATCCTGTTAATCTTGTTAATCCTGTCTAAGACTTTTCCTGCTTCGGGATTTTTTTCTTGTCCTTTGGGCAAGAATTTCATTCGTAGCAGACTAATCTTCCCGTGATCGCTGTCTCAACTAACTGGACACCATAGTCAATGACGTGAGCAGCCGAGAGTTCTTTTTCTTAACAGGAGGCTGTTTTCCCCTGAAAGGATATGGGGTCGGGCGAACACAGACACGCTCCTGAAGGCCGGATTCGTCGCACCGGAAGGGAACCAATAAAATAGTAAAAAACAGTTTCCATTTGCATTATTTTCGTGTACACTGTAGGTAGGTTGCTTAACTGGGAGGGCCTACAGGCATTACATTATGAGTGCGATGTGCTGGGAACAGAATCCGAACTGTTTTGTCAAGGGCCAGAAGCAAGGCGAGTCCGCGTGTAACGCCTACAACGAAAACAAGGGCTGCTGGCAGATAGACTGGACATTCATCGTCGCTTCGCTTCCCGATGAAGAGAAGGCCCGTTGGAAAAAGATCATGAAGGAACAGTGTCCGTCCTGTCCCGTGTTCAGCGAACACAAGGACGACTTGGCCACGATGATTAAAATTGTAATCAGCATGTAGCACCCCCGCGGGGTAGCGGAGAGAGAACCAGCGCGCCCCGTTTTTTACGCCACCGCATCGTTTCCACCCACCCCAGAGACAGAAGAGGAATCGACGCCCATGCTTACCGGCAAAGAAGACATTGTCCGTGCCATTACCGAGGCCCTTGCCCTGGAAAAGGGGACCCGGGAGTTCTACCAGTTTGCCGCCTCGAAGGTCAAAGATAAATCGGCAAAGGACATCTTCTCGGTGCTGCGCGACATGGAAGAGCGGCACATGCGTTACCTTGATTTTCTGTATCTTGCCGTTTCAGAAGAGAGGGATCTGCTGGGGTACAAGGATTTCAGCAGCAGCGTGACGGCGACCCACATCGAGTCCGGCGTTTCCGCCCGTGATGCCATGAAACTCTTCGAAGAGCAGGAGATCAAGACAGCCAAGGACGCGCTGAAGGTCGCCTTCCGTATTGAAGGCCAGGCCCACGGTCTCTATATGAAGTTGGCGGAAACGGCTGCCGATCCCGAGGTAACGGTGATCTTTGAGGAGATGGTGGCACAGGAATTAAAGCACGTTGAATACCTGAAGGACCTGGAGAAGATGGTCAAATAGCTGCTCTTGCTACCCCGTTCCCTTGATGGTCACCCTTCCCCGTACATGTGTTTGATCTTTTGTCAGCACTTGTTCCGCATGCCGGCCCCAGCACCGCAGAAGCCTTGTCCCTATCCACTGCCTCTTTTCTCATCACATGCCTAAAAAAATGTCTGTAAGAAGCATTCTCCGAGCTCCCTGATCTGTCCCTGTCCCCTGCCATACAGCAATAAAAACAACCTCTTTCTCCCTTAATAGTTATTGATTTTTTCTTGGCACAGGCGTTGCAATGTAACTGATCGAAGCGCCGAGCACTGCCTCGCCGTGCTTCGGAAATCATTTCCCGTCGCAATGTCTTTGCCTGCGAGGGCATTCATCAAATTCCGCACAGGGGGTACAGGAGGGTAACATGAAAAAAGTTGTTGCAATTCTCGGTTTGGTGCTGCTCGGCAGCACAGCGGCGTATGCTACGCCGTCAACGCAGATCTGGATACCGTCCACGGATATCCAGGCATATAAGAAGGTGCACTTTGGTTTTGATACCTATATCAAAACCGAAAGCAACCCGGCAGGGACGGAACCAACAGTGAACAACTTCGGGCTGACCATGGGCGTTCTTCCCACGGAAAAGGTCCAGATGGAGGTCGGTATCGACTATCGGGACCTCGGGGCGAGTCACCAGTATCCGATGTACTACAACGCGAAGGTGGGCGCGGCGGAAGGTGCCCTGTTCACGGGCTCGCCGGCATTCGCCGTCGGCGGTTATGAATTCGGCACCAAGAGCAACGCGACGGACTACAACATCATCTACGGCCTTGCCGCCAAGACATTCGGCAAGCTCGGCAGAATCTCTGTCGGTTACTTCCAGGGGAACGACGTTCTTTTGAAGGATGCGAACGGAAATCCCGACGAAGCCGGGCTCCTCTTCTCCTGGGACAGGACCCTGTCGGAAATCTCCGAAAAGCTCTGGGCAGCCATCGATTATATGGGTACGGACAGCAGCTACGGTGCGCTGAGCTTCGGCGTTGCCTGGAGTGTTGCGGACAACGTCGGCCTCATTCTCGGCTATGACATCTTCAACGACGATGTTACTTATAAACCGACCGCTACCGTCCAGGTGGACATGGATTTCTGAGCAGCAGGCGTCTCAGTGCTGAAGTGTGCACCGGAATGCCCGGTGCATCGCAGGGAATTAAGGAGGAGGATCACCCATGAAACTGATCAAATGCATTATCCAACCCTATAGGCTGGACGACGTGAAGGAGGCCCTGGCCGGGATGAACGTGCACGGTATGACCGTTTCCGAGGTCAAGGGTTTCGGCCGTCAGAAGGGACACACCGAACTGTATCGNNGGTGCCGAATACACCATCGATTTCGTGCCGAAGGTGAAAATAGAAGTGGTCGTGGCGGACAGTATCGTGAAGGAGGTCCTGGATGTCGTGGTGAAGGCAGCCCGGTCCGGCAAGGTTGGTGACGGTAAAATCTTCGTTCTCGACGTGGCGGAGTCTGTCCGTATCAGGACCGGCGAGTCCGGGGACTCCGCGCTGTAGGGAAGATGCGATTTACGGCAGAGCTGAACGTTAACAAAAGAATATAACGAAATGGAGGGTGATACACATGAAACGCACGGGAGTAACGAAATCAATTCTGCTCACTTTTTTCGGCGCGATGCTGGCCACGGTAGCTCCGGGCGCTGCACTGGCCGGTGATGCCGCGTCCACCATCGACTCAGGCGACACGGCGTGGCTGATCGTCTCGACAGCGCTCGTGATGCTCATGACACCGGGCCTGGCGCTGTTCTACGGCGGCATGNNGGCATGGTCCGGAAAAAGAACGTTCTCGGTACGATCATGCACAGTTTTATCCTGCTCTGCGTGATGAGTGTCGTATGGGTGCTCTGGGGGTACTCGCTGGCTTTCGGGCCCGACGTAGGCGGCATGGTGGGCAGCCTTGCCTGGTTCGGCCTGTCCGGCGTCGGTCAGGGACCTGCGCCCCTCGCTGGCTCGATCCCTCATCTGTTGTTTATGATGTTCCAGGGGATGTTCGCCGTCATCACGCCTGCGCTGATTACCGGGGCCTTTGCGGAACGGATAAAGTTTTCGGCCTTTCTTGTTTTCTCCATACTCTGGATGACCCTCGTGTACGCGCCGTTGGCGCACTGGGTATGGGGCGGCGGCTGG
>DMKB01000277.1:0-173 GCA_003454665.1 Nitrospiraceae bacterium
GTATTGCGGAAGCAGTAGAGATATCAAGAAGAGGTCCAGGGGCATGGGGCCAGGAGAAGGCCATCGCCCAACGATCCTCATCCCGGGGCCGTGGCCCGGTGGCAGTTTGCCCCGATCGACCCCCGCTCTGCACGGATCTCGAACCCCCGTTGCGGGATGTCTATCGGCCTGCC
>DMKB01000277.1:304-21426 GCA_003454665.1 Nitrospiraceae bacterium
CAACAAAAACGTGTATACGATATCAGGAGGCAAGACGATGGCTACCAAGGCGAATTTTATTCTGAAAGTTACGGACGCGAAACTGCCTGATGTGCAGAAGGCGTTGAAGGATGCCGGCATCAATGTCGTGAGTATCATGGAAATCCATAAGGAAGAAGCATAGGCGGCTCCTTCGCCCTCCGGCGGGCAGGGGATTTCCCCTGCTTGTGCCGGACGCTCTCATCACGCAGATCGCAATCGTCCCGCCTCGTTCTCGTTCAGAAAGCAGGACACATCAAAAACCTCCGCGCACAATCTGCTATACTTTATGCATAGATCACGGCCGATAAAAATTACACTGGCGGACCTGGAGCAGCTTGCCCAGACTCTTTCCATCAAGGTGTCCTACGAGAACCTCAAGACATCAAGGGGGGGCTCGTGCAGGGTGCGGGAAACGCGCAGGATCATCATCAACAAGCATCTTCCGAACAGCGAAAAGATCAACCTGCTGGCAAAGGAGCTCGGGGAATTCGAGCTTGCCGGGCTGGATATCCCTGAACCGGTTCGGAAAAAGATAGAGCGAGAGTCCCGGGAAAAGGGCCGGGAAGGGAACCAATAGCTGCCCCGGCAATGAGGCGAGAGGTGACACCATGAAACGGAATGCACTCCTCATAGGTTTGATCGTGCTTATCCAGGGATGTTCTTACGCAATATCTTCTGATGTCGCTTCACAGGCGGACAAGACGGTTTCTTTTGACCGCTTGTTCATTGAGCCCGAGGTGTACAAGGGTACCATCGTTATCTTCGGCGGAACGATCATCCGGACCAAGAGCACGAAGCAGGGCACGCTGATCGAAGTTGAGCAGCAACCCCTTGACTACTGGGGGAAACCCGAACGGACCGGGCAGACCAAAGGCCGCTTCATCGTTCGCCATCCCCGGTACCTCGACGCCATGGCCTATTCCCCGGGCCGCGAGATCACCATGGCAGGAAAAGTGGCGGGAACATTCGAGCCATCGCTCATTGAGAAGGGGATAACCCTTCCCCTGCTCATGTCCAGAGAACTGAAGCTCTGGGAGCGGGAAAAATCGGCAAAAGAACAACCCCAGTGGTGGGACCCTCTCCGTTATGATCCCTCCGGCCGCGGCAGGAGTGTTTATTAGCTAACGCGATGAGGGGGCAGGGGTGATGGAAGCTACGCCGCACCTTGCTCTCTGAGCATAAACCGAAGGTGCGTATGCAGGGATGGCCTCCGCGATAGTACCCCGGTGATCTCTTCACGTGCCGCATGGTGCCGGCACAGAGGTTTTGCATGAAAACAAATCCCCAGGCTCTTTTCTACGTACTGCTCTTTATCGCACTCATCAGCCTGTTCCGGCTCTTTTCCCTTCCTCAGATAGAGAACATACCCTACAGCAGGTTCAAGAGCCTTGTGTCGGAGAAACGGGTGAAGGACCTTGCGGTTACCACGGACCACATTAGGGGAATTCATCTTGATACGAACAAGCCCTTTACGACGGTGCGCATTGATGACCCGGAACTCATCAAGACCCTGGAAGCTTCCGGCATCGACTTTCGCGGTGAGATTACCAATAACTGGTTCCGGGATCTTATTCTCGTCTGGCTCCTTCCTGTTTTTTTCATCCTCATCATCTGGGTCTTTGTGTTCAAGAGAATGGGCGGCGGCGGGCCCGGTGAGATGTTCATGAGTTTCGGCAAGTCGCGCGCCAAGATTTACGGTGAGAGCGATGTAAAACTAACGTTCAATGATGTGGCGGGCGTGGACGAGGCCAAGGAGGAGCTCATCGAAATCGTTGATTTTCTCCAGCATCCGGACAAGTTTACGAAGCTCGGCGGCCGGATTCCGAAGGGGGTGCTGCTGGTGGGGCCGCCTGGAACCGGCAAGACACTGCTTGCCCGGGCTGTTGCCGGCGAGGCCCAGGTCCCGTTCTTCTCCATCAGCGGTTCTGAATTCGTCGAGATGTTCGTGGGGGTGGGCGCATCCCGTGTGCGGGACCTCTTCCAGCAGGCGATGCTGAAGGCGCCGTGCATCATCTTTATCGACGAACTGGACGCCCTCGGCCGCGCGCGGGGTATCGGCATTGCAGGCGGCCACGAGGAGCGCGAGCAGACCTTGAACCAGCTCCTTGCCGAGATGGACGGTTTCGACCCGAGAAAAGGCGTTATCATTGTTGCGGCCACGAACCGGCCAGAAGTCCTCGACCCGGCCCTCCTCCGCCCCGGCCGTTTCGACCGGAACATCCTCGTTGACCGGCCGAACATCAAGGACCGGGAAGATATCCTGAAGATCCACTCGCGCGGCGTGAAACTCGCACAGGGTGTCGACCTTTCGGTCCTGGCAGCCCGCACCCCCGGTTTCGTGGGCGCGGATATCGCGAACATGGTGAACGAGGCAGCACTCCTGGCGGCCCGCAAAAATAAGTCTGAAGTCGAGATGTCCGACTTTGAGGCTGCCATCGACCGCATCGTTGCCGGCCTCGAAAAGAAACGGCGCGTCATGAACCAGCGGGAGAAGGAGATCGTGGCGTATCATGAGTGCGGCCACACGATTATCGCGGAATTCCTGCCGACGACGGACCCGGTGCACCGGGTCTCCATTGTGCAGCGCGGTATCGCGGCGTTGGGATATACCCTCCAGCTCCCGACGGAGGACCGGTATCTCATGACCAAGAGCGAGCTTCAGGACAAACTGTGCGTCATGCTCGGCGGCCGCGTGGCCGAAGAAATCATCTTCAATGAAGTCTCGACGGGCGCCCAGAATGACCTGCAGCGCGCGGCGAACATTGCCCGAAGCATGGTCACGGAATACGGTATGACCGAACGCTTCGGTCCCCTCACCTTCGAGAAAGAGCGGCGGCCCCTGTTCCTCGATATCGGCATGCCTGCCGGCCCCAAAGAGTACAGTGAAGAGACGGCGCGGCAGATCGACGAGGAGGTCAAGGGCCTGATCGACGAAGCCTATCAGAAGGTGCGCAAGACCCTCTCGGCGAACCAGGACAAGCTCAAGATCCTTGCCGCGGAGCTTCTGGAGAAGGAGACGATCGAGGGAGACGAGATCAGGAGGATCCTGGGGATTGAAAAAAAGAAAGAGGCCGGGGGAAAGACGCAGACGGCATGATGACACATTTTTTGATGCCTGATACCGGATGCAAGATGCCAGAGAGGACAGATAACAGACGGGTAGACAAGAGAAGACAGACTACAGCTATCAACAAAAAGATAACAGTAGGCAGACGCTAGATGCAGGATGCCTGTCGTCTGTCCTCTGTATTCTGCTGTCTCCTGTCTGTAATCTGCTATCTTTTTCCTGACCCCTGACCCTAGCATCCCCTACGCGCCAGAAAACAAAAAGGACCCGGCAGTGTTTCCTGCCGGGCCCTTGGTGGTCTCCCTGTGCAGATCTCAGGAACTGCCTTTACATATACGTGTCTCCTGACGACCTGAAGAGCAGCATTACATTAAAGTAGGTAAAATCCTCTTCAGCGTCATAATCCCAATCGCTGGCACTATAGTTCATATTTTTTTGCTGGCCGATCTTGAGGGCAAGGCTCATGTCATCGGATACATGAAAGTTAAAACCCGCTGCCAAGCCGACGCCGAAGCCGAATATATCAAACGAGTCGACGCCATAGGCTCCGTCCCCCCATCCGATCCGTATCTCCGGCCCGAACCAGAAGCGGAATCCTTCGGTCCTGACGATACCAAAACCGAAGGAATTATTGAACGTAAACATGTCTATATCGACCGTCGTTGGCTGGCCGCCTGGTCCGTCGCTGCTCTCCCAGCTATCGAAGACGAAATTAAGCTGATAGTTAAACAAGCTGTTCTTTGCGACGGCAGTGTCGAGGACGAATCCGAATCCCGTGTGTTCGCTGCTGTCGTATTGATGCGTGGCTGGTGCTGGAAAGCCGACCTCCCACTCTACGTCTCCACTCGAGGTAGATACCAGGAAGCCGGTACCTCCGGCGCTCGCCTGTGATACGCCAAAAAAGCACACGATCATGAGAATAAGTACGGTTATCAAAGTTCCGTTTCTGTTCATAAGGTACCTCCTTTAGGATGATGGTAAAATGTCGAAAATAGCGATCGAAAAGCGACTAAATACAAGAATATCGGCAAATCAGCAGGATGTCAAGGTATCTTTCACATCCCTAGGCAGTTTACGAAGCGCGGTAGCGGCGGGTATATACTGGGCGACTTGATGGGCTTACAGACTGTTTTCCGGCGGTATGTCATCATTGCAGGAATCGTGGTTTACGGGATACGGCATAAGTATGGCCGACCGGTGGCAAAACGATTCAGCTTCTCGTGAGATACTCCACTATTACCGATATGCGATATGCGGAACATCCCGCCCGCCTGCTATACAAAGCTTACTGCCCTCACCGCCTTGAGCCCCACGGAGCCCCGGTTCATGGCGCCGTACTTCTTGAGGTCGATGACCCGCTCCTTGCCCTTGTCGTCGATGACGGCCACCTTGTCGCCTTTTCGCACGGCCCGGAAGAGCACCACTTCACCCTTTTTCACGTTCACGAGTTTCACGCCTTTGCCGGCGCCGGAGAGTTCCGGGATCTGCTTCACCGGGACCACCACGGCCTTGCCCTCGGAGGAAAGAAACAGGACGTTCGGCGCGTCGATTATGCCGACGCCCATGATGCTGTCACCGGCCTTTATTCCGGCGAATTTTTTCCCTGCCCGCGTGGTCACCGCGTTGAAAGGCGAAAGGTCGAAGAGAAAGCCGACGCCCTGTGCGGACACGCTCATGGCGGTGAGTGTTCCCCCGGGAAAGGACAGTTTTTCCTGTTTACCCGTTCCCTGGCCCTCTTCGGCATCACCCTCGAAGAGGCGCGTGAGGTTCATCGCGCTCACCGGCCTCTCGCCGTCGCCGAATTTGAAGAGATGCTGGATGGGCTCTCCGAAGCCCGTGCTCGGCGGGATATCGAAGGCCTTAATACCGTAGACCTTTCCCGCTGAAGAAAAGATGCCGAGGGTATCCCGTGTATTGGCGGGGATCGTCGCAAGAAGGGAGTCGCCCTCTTTGAACCGGGTGTTCTCTCCGACGGTCTTCATGCGCCGGACCCATCCCGCAGCCGAAAGGATCATCACCGTGTCTTCATGGACGATAAAATCGTCCTGCGAAAACTCGACCTCATCAGCAGCCTTCAGCACCGACTTTCTCTTGTCGCCGTATTGCTTCTTTATTTCCTGAAGTTCCGTTTTGATCAGTCCCCAGATTTTTTTCTTGTTTGCCAGCGTGGCCTCGATTTCCTTCCGCGCCTTCGTTTTTTCGGCCTTTTCCTTCCTGACCCGTTCGATTTCGAGACCGACCAGTTTATAGAGCTGTATTTCAAGAATTGCCTTTACCTGCTCATCGTCGAGCTTGAAATGCTTCTTGAGCTTCACTGCTGCGTCGTCCCGCGACTTCGCTCGCCGGATGATCCGGATGGCGGCATCAAGGTCATTGTAGACCGCCTCGAGGGCCTTCAGAATATGGAGTCTCGCCTTCAGCAGCTTCAGGTCGTAGGTGAGGCGCTTCGTGATTATTTCGAGCCTGAAGTCAAGGTAGTACTTCATGACGTCCCTGAGGGACAGGCGCTCCGGCTCCATATTCGGCTTGAGGGCGGTAAAGTTGGCGGGGAAGGTCGTTTCGAGATCCGTATGCTTGAACACATACGCCATAACGAGTTCCGCGCTCGTATCGGCCTTCAGCTCCAGCACGATGCGCACCTCGTGTGTGGATTCATCCCGCACGGCAGTGACCTGGGGAAGCTTTCGGCCTTCCACAAGCCCGAGGATTTTTTCAATAAGTTTTGTTTTGTTCACGGTATAGGGAATGGACGAAACGACGATGGCCTGCTTACCGCGCGGCAGGTCCTCGACGGCGTATTCGCCCCGTATCCGTATCGGACCGCTGCCCGACTCGTAGATCTCCCGCAATTCCTTCTTCGTGTTCAGGATCTGGCCGCCCGTGGGAAAGTCCGGCCCCTTTACGTGCCTGAGGATGTCCTTGAGATCTATTTTTTTGTTATCGATCATGGCCGTGAGGCCGTCAATTACTTCGGCGAGGTTATGGGGAGGAAAGGAGCAGCTCATACCGACGGCGATCCCCGACGTTCCGTTCACGAGGAGCTGGGGGAACCGCGCCGGGAGCACGGCGGGCTCCTGGAGGGAGTTGTCGTAATTCGGCTTGAACGCCACGGTCTGCCTGTCGATCTCGGCGAGCAGTTCTTCGGCAATTTTAGAGAGGCGCGCTTCGGTGTAGCGCATTGCCGCGGCAGGATCGCCGTCGAGGCTGCCGAAATTACCCGACCCCTCGACGAGGGGATACCGCAGAGAGAATTCCTGCGCCATCCTCACCATGGCATCGTAGGCCGCCTGATCGCCGTGGGGGTGGAATTTCCCGAGCACTTCGCCGACGACGGCAGCGCTCTTCCTGAATTTTGCCGTCGGGCCGAGGCCCATTTCCCACATGGCATACAGAATTCTGCGGTGTACCGGCTTCAGGCCGTCCCGAACATCGGGGAGCGAGCGGGAAACGATCGTCGAGAGCGCGTAGGTGAGAAATCTGTTTTCGACCTCTTCATGGAGCGGCGTGGTAAGTACAGCGGTTTCTTTTCCGGGCATTGCATTCTCCTTGGCAGGCGCTGTCATACTGCGCGGCGTTGGTCACCCCACGAGCGCAGGCGGCATTGTACCACAACGGGCCGGCATTTTTCAAAGTAAGTTTTCTGAAAATGGTGTATAATTACAAAATAATGAATAATAGAACCATGATAAACATACAGGCAAGCGAGGCCGAGTCATACAGCAGGGAAACGTTTCATTGCGGGAACTGCGAACAGGACTTTGAGGCCAACGTGATTACCTGGGTCGATGTCTCGAGGACGCCGCAGGCAAAGAGAATGGTTCTTCGCTGGGACTTCAACATCATACAATGCACCCAGTGCGGCTGCCGCCATTTTTCCGGAACGCCCTTCTTTTTCGAGGATTTCGAAGATGGGCTCCTTATCGCTGTATTTCCGCGTATTCCGGAAAACCGGGGCCAGATAGAAAAGACGATCAAGGAAAAATACGGCTACTATCCCGTCCTTGAATTTTTCTATGACATGACGCAGATCTGGACGTACCTGTACTTTCAGGAGCACTACCGGGCGAACAAAAATCTCCGCGCCTTGTCGAGGATCGGAAAAGACGAAAAACGGGTCAGGACGTTTCTCCGCTTCCTCAAAGAGGACCCGCTCATGATCGACATCAGAGAAAAACTGACGGAGTCCTTTTTCGGCGACGCAACGGATGATGAACTCGTAGAACTTCTGGGGCAGGCTGTCTATACGGTGGAAGGCATGCTCCCCTGGCCCCGGGACCGCCGGTGCATGTGCGGGGGTGACCTCGCGAAAGAGTTCAAGTGTTGCGGAGAACGGATCACCCTGGACGAGCATGAACATCTTCTCTCCCGGTATTACGTAATTTACTGTCCCTATTGTGAGGAGTCCCTTGCCGGCGCATCATGCGAGTACTGTGGCAGGGTCTTCACCTGGAAGCTGGGCACCGTGGATTCCTATGGATCGGCACGGGCGCAGGAGACGCGGGATTCCCCGGCACCCCACGAAATTCAGGCTGACCCGAAGACCGGCTCTGCGTAACCATCCAGGACGGCGTTTCCCGCAGGTACCAGGGAGAATGAACCACAATAAAAAAGCCCCGCCGGTATCGGCGAGGCTTTTCGTTTCCTTTTTTCCGTAGTTCTTTCTTACGCGGTTTCCTGTGCCGCCTTCTTCCCGCGAAGCGCTGACGGGAGCGATACGGTATAGCCCAGGGCCGTGCCGAGCAGGCCTCCGACCACGATGCTCACTGCCGCGATGCAGGAAATGCCGACGAGGATGCCGACGACCACTGCCGCCCGGACGAAGAGGGTCGGTTCGACGGTTCCACCCATGAGCTTCTGGAGAAGGATCAGCGTCCCGTAGCTGCCGAAGTAGAATCCCGGCACGATGCCGAATACCAGAAATGCCAGCCCGCCGATCGTCGCCCCGATTTTGGTCCCTGTTTTTACGATTTCGTTTTTCATGATTGTCCCCTTTCCCTGTTACCGACTGTGTGATTTTTTATGGTATCTGATTTCTTGTGTTACTACGTGGTAATCTGAATTCCGCCCGGAACGCTAACATTCTTCCGACGCGCAGGGCTCGTCCTGCTTGATTACTTTCGTCTGAAGGGCGGTCTCCAGCGTCTTGCCGGCAAGCCACCCGATGGTCGACGTAGCAGTTACCAGCACGATGCCGGCCAACAATACCCCGACGAGCATGGACACAAACACGATGGACCGCGAAATAATACCCGGCTCCAGGGGCAGCCCGAAGAGCCAGCCGGCGATATTCAGTCCTGCCGCGCCGCCGAGGAGACTTCCCGGAAGCAATCCGAAGAGGGCAAAGAGCACCAACCCGGCCCCGGCCCCGATGTACGCTGTTTTTTTTGCAACTGCAGTATTCGTATTCATGAATAGTACCCTCCCTCAATCTGAATTCTGCCCGAGTATATTGCATCAAGCGTGCCAAAGTATAACCCATTGATATGTATGGAATCCAGGGGGATACAATTTTTGCAGAAATGAGAAAACGGCTGTTTTATTTTTAACCGTGCAAAAGAACGCTGTTTTGTTTTGCGAGGAAAAGGGAAATACGCTGGACAGCCATAGTGTACCTGTCGAAGGCCGCTCTTCACCAGCTCCCGACAGGGACAGGGGTACGGGAATCTGTGTTTGAAGTGAGGCCTGGCAGGCCCTATCCGCGGAGGTGGCAGTCAACGGAGTGGCTTTTACCGAGGTCCGTTCTGCGAGGAACGACGGTATCGCAGGGTTCGAATCGATGGATGCAGCGGGTGTGAAATCTGCACCCCGTTGGTATCTGCGTGGGGCTGGGAATGTCTCCCTTCAGGAGAATATGCTTCTTTTTTGCCTGTGGATCGGCAACGGGAATATCCGCCAGAAGCGCCTCGGTGTACGGGTGGGAAGGATTTCGGTAGATTTCCTCGGCAGGCGCGGATTCCACTATTTTTCCGAGATACATGACGTTTACGCGGTCCGAGAAGTAGCGGACAAGGTTCAGATCGTGGGCGATGAACAGGAACGACAACCCCATTTCTTTCTGAAGATCTTCCAGAAGATTGATGATCTGGGCCTGGACCGATACATCAAGGGCAGAGACCGGCTCGTCAGCCACGATGAACGAAGGACGGCTGGCGAGGGCGCGGGCTATGCCGATCCTCTGGCGCTGCCCCCCGGAAAACTCATGGGGGTAGCGGTGCAGTTCGTCTCCCGCGATGCCGACTCTGGCGAGGAGCGCGGCGGTACGCTCCTGCAGCTCCACTCCCTGCGCGAGTCCATGGATCAATAACGGCTCCGCCACGATGTCCTGTATTCGCATTCGCGGGTTCAAGGAGGCGAAGGGATCCTGAAATATTATCTGCATCTTCCGGCGCAATGCCCGGAGCTCGTGCTTGCCGAGGCCGTTGATATCCTGCCCTTCGTAGCGTACGGTTCCGGACGTCGGCGAGAGCAGGCCGAGGGCGAGCCTGCCGAGCGTGGATTTGCCGCACCCGCTCTCGCCAACGAGTCCGACCACCTCTCCGGTACCGACGGAGAGGCTTACCCCGTCGACTGCCCGCGCCTCGATGCCTTTCCCGGCGCCCGATGTTACCGGAAACGCCTTGTGCAGGTTTTCAATATGTAACAGGTCAGCGCTCATCGTACGAAATCCCAAGATCCAAATTACAAAATTCAAATAATGTCCGAATACATATTTCGAAACATGCTCAGCATCTTCACTGGCATGTTCGTGCCTGGTACCTGAATTAATTCATTCCGTGAAGCTTGTGGTCTGGTGCTTGCATCAATTATTGTCCCGCTTCCCAGCATCGTACCCGGTGCCCGGGCGTTACCTCGATCAGATCAGGCTCGACCTCACATCGTCCGGTTTTCCTGTCGCATCGCGGCGCAAACGTACACCCCGCCGGCAGGTCATGCAGTCTCGGCACGGACCCCGGAATGGTTCTGAGGCGCGTTTTCCTTGTTTCGCCCGGCTTGGGTATGGAGGCGATCAGCCCCTGGGTATAGGGATGGAGCGGGCCCTTGAACAGTTCGACCGTATCGGCCTGCTCCACGATCCGTCCGGCATACATGACGGCAACCTCGTGGGCCCGCTCGGCGATCAGGCCGAGATCGTGAGTGACGAGAATCATCGCCATGCCCATCTCTGACTGTATCTGACTTAACAGTTCCAGGATATGTGCCTGAATGGTCACGTCCAGGGCGGTCGTGGGTTCGTCGGCAAGGATCAGCGAAGGCCTGCAGGCAATGGCCATGGCGATCATGACCCGCTGCCGCATACCGCCGGAGAGCTGGTGGGGATACTCGGAAACGCGCGTATCCGGAGACGGGATGCCCACCGATTGCAGCAAATCAGCGGCAATCCCGAGGGCCTCTTTCCTGGTGGCGGCCTGGTGCATGGTGAGCACTTCAGCAATCTGGTTTCCCACGGTGAACACCGGGTTGAGCGCCGTCATGGGTTCCTGAAAGATCATGGAGATACGCCTGCCCCGGATCTGCCGTATCTCCTCAGGCGCGAGCAGGAGCAGGTCTCGGCCCTCAAAATAAACCTTTCCCGCCACGATCCTGCCGGGAGGCGGCACCAGGTTGAGTATGGAAAGGGCTGTCACGGTCTTCCCACAGCCTGACTCGCCGACGAGGCCGAGGACGCGGCCGGCGCGCAGGGTAAGGTCCAGCCTGTCGACTGCCCGTACGGTGCCTGCGTGTGTTATGAAGTGTGTTGTAAGACCTTCAATTTCAAGAAGCTCCACCGGTGCTCCGTCAGGATGTCTGCGGTTTGACAAAGGTAAGGTAGGTTTTTAAGGCGGCATTGTCCGGCTCGATTTTCAGCGCCTCCCTCCACTCTTCTTCGGCCAGGCCGTAAAAGCCGCGCGCATAGTAGGTGATCCCCAGGTGGAGCCACGCCGGGATGTAGTGAGGATTCAGCTCTTTCGCCCGGGTAAATTCCTTTATTGCCTCGTCCTGCTGCCCATTGTCCCTGAGGGCGATCCCGAGTTGCGTTATGATATCGGCAAAGGCCGGCGAGAGGCGAAGGGCCTTGTGATATTCTTCTATGGCGTCTTCGAACAGTCCCAGCTCGTAGTAGATGCATCCGACCCGCAGGTGTTCGTTCGACAGCTTTCCCTTAATATACGGGTCGATTTCCCGCTGTCCCGTGTGAGTGAAGCGGGCAGCGCTTTCAAAGACTTCGCGGGACAGCTCATACCGGCCGAGATCGCTGTACGTAATCGCAAGGTTGAGCGACGCTTCCGTATAACCCGGATTCAGCTCAAGTGCCTTTTTGAATGATTTGACGGCCAGATCAAGACGGTTCGTCTGGTTATAGATGACACCCATCTTGTTCCGGACGTCGGCAAAATCAGGATTGTCTTCAAGGAATGCAACGAAGGCCTTCTCAGCATTCTTGTAGTCACCCTTTGCAAAGGCATCCATGCCCTGTTCGTAGAGCTCATCAAGTTTTTGCTGCATTATCACTCCATTCTACCGGAATTGTTTTACACAGAGATAATAAAATGTAACACACCCAGGCGGCATATGTCAATGTCAATGAAGGTGACAGGAGTGCCCTGACCCGGATTCAGCCGCGCCTTGTGCGGTTCGGACATGCGGGGCCACGTACCGTTATCAGGAGGACAGCGGCGAAGAACATCTGCTGATCCGTTGAAGGCAGGTGAAGGGCAGGCGAGCGACCCTGTGGCATCTTAGCAACAGAGGAGACCTGGACATAGTCATTTTTACCACAATTCCCGCAGGGGGGAATATTGTAACAGGCTGTTTTAAAGGTGTTTAGTGTCAGGGCGCTCTGTGGCACGAGGATTGCTATGCATTGTATCAGAAGAAGGGATGCACGTATGCTGAGATTTCAACGGACCATAAAAAAAGAAATCCTGTTTAACGGTATAGGACTCCATACCGGAAAACAGGTGATGATGATCCTCAAGCCGGCGCCGATGGATACGGGCATTGTCCTTGTGCGCACTGACCTCGGCTGCGCTGAGATCAACGCAGCAGCGGCGAATACTGCCGCCACCTCGTATTCGACGACCCTCAGCAGGGATGGCGTATCCGTGCAGACCGTGGAACACCTGCTCGCGGCGTTCGGAGGTCTCGGCATCGATAACGTCCGCGTTGAAATCGACAGCGAAGAGGTCCCGATCATGGACGGCAGCGCCGGGCCCTTTGTCCGGTCCCTTGCCGATGCCGGTATCCAGACACAGGAGAACATCCAGCCTGTTGTGAAAATCCTCAAACCGGTCTTTGTGCGGGAAGGCAACAAGCAGATCGCCATCTGGCCTTCGGAAAAACCGAGTATCTCTTACTTTATCGATTTTAACCATCCCATGCTTCGAGAGCAAAGCCTCCATGCCCCCTGTTCGGAAGACGGCTTTCTTCGCGAGATCGCCGACGCCCGCACCTTCGGTTTCCTGAGTGATGCCGACGTGCTTCGCGCCAACGGGCTTGCGAAAGGCGTCTCCATGGACAATGCCGTGGTGCTCGGAGAAGAGACGGTTCTGAACAAGGAAGGCCTTCGCTATACCGACGAATTCGTGCGGCACAAAATCCTTGATCTCATCGGCGATCTCTCCCTCACGGGCATGCCGATCATCGGGCATATTGTCGCGCACAAGTCCGGTCACGGCCTGAACGCACAGATGGTCAGCAAGCTTCTGAACAGCCCACAGAACTGGATTGTCCTCGGGTCACCGGAGGGGGAGAAGGAACCGGCGCGGGAAGTGCAATATCAGCACCATGCGGCCATATCCTAGATTTCCGCCTCTGCATAATCCTGTATGAATAAACCGGCGTTGGTTGACAACAGCCGGTTTTTTGTTGCCTGAAAAAGCTCCGGGTCCCCACTCCAGCAGGGCGAGTGCTCCAGGCGTACCCCGCTCCTGATCCCACCGATGCTCTGAACAGTCCATGGTGTTTCTGCTCCACCGCTCAACAGGGAGCGCCCTCCCATGCGTGCCACAGGATGTCAATAACCAGGAGGCGGCTTCACCCACGGCAGCCGTGATGCGAGGCTCTCGCAAGCATATTGTGCTACTTGCATGAAACTTGCCGGTGTGCCGGTCATCACTTCTGTCGTAATCATGCCTTCTCCTGCGCCGTGCCATATAATTTTTCCGCTTTTGGTGTCCCACAGCTGCGCGTGGATATCCACGGTGGATTCCCGGGTTTTTAAAAAGGAGATGCCGAGAATAGTGGCGCGATTAAAGGTAACCTGTTTAAACCGGAGCAGCTTCGGAAGGAGTATATAACGTGCGTTGAGGGCTCGGCTGAGCCGTGAAAGGGTCTCCCTGCTGAACATGCCTGTTTCCTGGTAGATTTTGACGGTTTCACGATACTCATTCAGGAGTCGCTTTTTATTGCAGGTGCTCTGGACGATATCGAGAGGGATGATGCGTGGCCCGTTCTTGACTTTGATGAGTGATTGATAAAGGACGCCCGAAAGCGCTTCCCGGTAGATCTGGTCGTCCTCTGTCGTTACTGCCGGCAGGATGGCAACGCTCGCTCCCTTAAACATTTCGGGCGAAGTGCCGGGGGAACGGTACAGTTCCCATGAAAATTGCGCTTCCGGCTCCGGCTTCGCACAGCCCGTGCCGACCAGGGCGACGAGCGTAATAAGGATCGTCAATCGCGTCATATCATTCCTTACCAGAGATATCGGAGCGGATCCCGGGGAATACCGTTCTCGCGTACTTCAAAATGAAGGTGTGGGCCGGTGGCGCGGCCGGTGCTCCCGACCCTGGCGATGATCTGCCCCCGCTTTACGGTTTGACCTTTTTTCACAAGGGTCTTCGAACAGTGTCCGTAGAGCGTTGTATACGCATTCTTGTGGGACAGGACGACGTATTTGCCTATGTACTTCCCTTCGCCAACGTCCTTTACCGTGCCGGCTGTCGCAGCGGCAATGCGCGATCCCGTGGGCGCTGCAAGGTCTACCCCGGTGTGCTTGCCGCGGAAACCGCCGACGGGATGCTTGCGCATACCCATGGTAGAGGTAATTCTGCCGAGGAGCGGCGACCCGAAGATGCCGCGGCGGCTGAAGTGACGAGCCATCTCCGCAGTCAGTTGACGGGGTTTCGCGCCGGGAATAAAGATCTCGAGGCCCGGCGGCAGTATGTGCTGCTGCTCCAGATTGTTCGCGGCCATGATGGTGGCTTCCGGGGCCGCGTAGAAAACTGAAATATCCTGAACGGTTTCCTCGCCTTCGATGCGATGCACTGCCCCCCGCTGGCTCGGAACGCGGATTATCTGGCCGATATGGGCCAACAGCTTTTTCAAGCCAGCGTTCGCGCCGATGATGGTGTCTATGTCAACGCGGTGCTCCTTCGCTACCTTCCAGAAATTGTCGCCCCGACGTATCGTCTGGTTGGTCATTGCAAGGCCGGCCTTCTTCCATCCTTCTTCCACATGCGTCTGAGTGACCGTTCGTGCCTGTACGATCCGGCGCTCGATCCTGACGGCAATCCAGCCCACGGCCACGATGAGGACGAGGCAGAGAGCAATCGCCCGCCAGAGTGTCCCGGGCTTGCCTATGGTGTCTATGAACTGCTTCATGCGTTCCCTTTCGTTGTTCCAAAAAAATACCGCAGAGCTGCCCACGGAAACATCGAGAGCAGGGAGCGCCTGCATTCTCATTCAGGGATGCTTCCGGCTTACGGTCCGGTCTGCGGTGTCGTGCGTCGTTTACAAAAGCTTATCATACTTGGGACGTTTTTTCAATGCTTTGAGCGCCGGATGTTCCCCAAACATGCAGCACATCCGGCTGTCTGTGCGGGCGTTTTACAACGATTCCCCATTTCGGTTAGTGTGTGTCGTGGATTTTCTGCATGCCGCAAGTGCTATGAGAAGAAATTCCGGGGAACAGCTGGTTCAAGAACTGCCGTGTGTTCTCCGGTATTCTTCCATGATAGCGACTCCGGCGCTCGTCCCGATTCGCTCAGCGCCGGCCTCCGTCAGAGCGAGAACAGAAGCCAGGTCCCGGATGCCCCCCGACGCCTTTACGCGGCACGCGGGACCAGCGGCCTCGCGCATAAGACGTATGTCCTCCACGGTGGCGCCGCGAGGGCCATAGCCCGTTGAGGTTTTGACGAAGGCCGCGCCGGAACGCCCGGCTATTCCACACACCCGGGTTATTTCATCGGTGGTAAGGTATCCGGTCTCGAGGATTATCTTGTGGACCTTCTTCGGCGTCATAACAATCACATTCTTCATGTCTATCTCGACAACGTCGAATTGGCCGGACTTCACCATGCCGATGTTCATGACCACGTCCAGCTCTTCGGCCCCGTTTTTCATCGCCTCCATGGCCTCGAAGATCTTCACTGCCGTGGTGGACGCGCCGAAGGGAAATCCGACGACCGTGCCGACCTTCACCGGCGTGCCGGCGAGCAGGTCCCGTGCCCGCGCAACATGGGAACTGTTCACGATGACCGCTGCGAAGCCGTACTGAACGGCCTCCGTACACAGGGCCACAATGTCCTCGACCGTCGCGTCGGGGCGGACAACGGTGTGATCGATTTTTTGTGCCAGCCGGCGCGCGTCCTCATCCATGGATGACCTCTTTCCGGTATGCTTCACGGAGGGCCGCCGTGACCGGACCCGGCGCGCCCGTGCCAACGGGCTTTCCATCGACGGCGGTAACAGGCAGGATTTCTATGATGGAACTCGTGATAAGACATTCATCTGCTACGGCCAGGTCCTCGGGCCCGAAGGCTGATTCCTGCACGGAAATACCCGCCCGTCCGGCCAGGTCGAGGACCAGTCCCCGCGTAACACCTGCCAGGATGCCGACGTCCAGGGACGGCGTCCGGAGCGTTCCGTTCTGAACGATGAAGACATTACTCGTCGCCCCCTCGGCAACGTAGCCCTCCCAGTTCAGCATGATCCCCTCGTAGGCGTTGGCCTTGAGGGCCTCACTCTTCGCAAGGATATTATTCAGAAAATTCGTCCCCTTGATAGACGGGTCGAGTGCGCGCGGGTGATTGCGTCGCGTGTTCACCACGGCCACGGCAACACCGCGATCAACGACCTCGGGCGGCGGGCCGGTATAGGGTTTTGCCACGATCACCAGGGTCGGTTCCGGGCAGAGCGACGGATCGAGGCCGATCTCGCCGGGGCCGCGGGATATCTGGATCCGAACGTAGGCATTGTCCAGTCTGTTCATCTTCACCGTCTCGTTCAGCGCTTCTCCAATCGCGCCGAGCGGCATGGGCAGGGTGAGGGCAATGGCGTCAGCAGAGTGCTTGAGGCGTGCCAGATGATTCTCGAGGAGAAAGAGCTTTCCTCCGTAGGCACGGAGGGTTTCGTAAATGCCGTCACCGTACAGAAAGCCATGGTCGAAGACGGAGACCACGGCTTTTTCTCTCGGGACCAGGCGGCTGTTCAGATAAACGAGCATGGAAAAACGTATCATTATTACCGGGACGTGTCAAGAAGGAAGAAGGAGCAGGCCGATGCCCTTCGCCGGCCTGCTGAACAGGTTTCTGCGCAACGCACAAAATCTCAGTTATTTGCTATAATTGTACTGACTGTGCCGGATCGCGTGGTACTGTCAAAAGTTACAGGAAAAAGCAGGACGACATCATGAAACCACAGAGTACATTGAGAAAAGATGGGCAAAAGCAAGCATTTTGAAAATAAAGACAAATAAAGAATCAGAAAAATACTGAGACAGAAAAAACATGTAATTAAGAGTGCACAGAGGGGGCGAGGAGCATAAAATGCGCTATGCTCCTGAAACGCAGGCTATTCTCTGTGACCTCTGAGGTTAAGTGTTGACAATGCGTATCACTGGTCAGGGAGGAACTATGAGCAAGCAAAACTGCTGGGAATTCGAAAAGTGCGGACGCCAGCCGGGAGGAGACCGGACAGACCTCGGCATCTGTCCGGCGGCAGTCGAGAAGAAGCTCAGCGGCGCCCATGGAGGGACGAATGCGGGCCGGGCATGCTGGGTCGTTGCAGGAACCCTCTGCGGCGGCGAGGTCCAGGGCACGTTTGCAAAAAAATACAAAAACTGCGAGCAGTGCGCGTTTTATCAACAGGTGCAGAAGGAAGAAGGCCCGAGTTACAAGCTGGCAATAGCCCTGCTCCAAAAAATGCGATCCTGACAACCGGCGGAGAACCGGATATGTTTTACGAAGAAAACGCCCCCGCCCAGAGAAAAATGCCCTGCTTCTGATGAATCGAGCCGGCGCAGGCTTGGGCAGAGTGTATTCCAAGATCACACGAAGTGGCGTGAGGAAAACGTATGCCGTTGAAAAAGAACGTTTTAGTGATCTGCTACTCCGATGCAAGCCGGGCGTACCTGGGCGTCATCCTTGACCGTATCAAATACGTGCCGACGCTGACGAAAAACGCCAGCGAAGGAATTCGCCGCTCACAGAACAGGCCCCTTGATCTCATTGTTCTCGACGGGGACCTGGAGGAAGCGGAACTATTCTCTTCCCTCGAGCTTTTGCAGGCGGAGCCGTCACTGAGCACAGTCCCCCTCGTTGCCCTCATCATGGGCGACAACCCGCGCAGAAAGGCATCGCTCCTCTCCCGCGGCTGCTCCGAGGTCCTGACAAAGCCCCTCGATATTTTTCTCTTGAAGAGCAGGCTTGCCGCGTTGACCGGAGGGCAGAGAAACAGCCCCCGCATGTCCCTGCAGATGGAGGTCGAGATTGGAGAAGGCCTCCGGGAACGGGTGCTGACCTGTACCAATATTTCTGAAGGAGGGATGTTCCTCCGCACCCGGAGACCACTTCCGAAAAAGACCCCCGTGCGCCTGCACTTTACTCTTCCCTACGGCACGATGCGCGTAGGCGTGGTGAGCGAGGTAGTGCATGTGGCCTCACTCGGCATGGAGGCCCAGGCTGAACCGGGAATGGGTCTCCGCTTCGTGGAGATTTCCGCAGGCGTCCTCGAGGAGATCAGAAAGTTTGTCCGGTAGGATGCGGCATTGCGCCGTCGGCGCAGAACGACTCCAATACCCGCTAAAAACGAAATTTATTCAGTTCTTCTTTGAGGGTTTCCGTATGCCCGGTAAGCGCCTTTACGGCGGCGTTCACCTGCGAGACGGCGTCGCGGCTCCGCTTGGCGTTCTGCTGTATTTCCCCGAGAGACCTGATAAGCGATTCATGCTCCGTGCTGTTCTTTTTCACGGAGTGAAGAATCTCTTTCGATCTGCTCAGCGCCCTGTCCACGGTCTGGGCGACCCGCTTGCTCGTCAATGACTGCTCTTCCGTCGCCCGCTTCGAGACCTGGGATATCTCTTGCATATGTTCCGATGCCTTGACGATGAGTCCGACACCCGCCGCTTGCGCGGAGGCTGCCTTACTGATACTCCCGGACATGGAGGTAACATTCTGAATGGACGAGAGCACGTGGCCCGCGCTTTTTGCCTGCTCTTCGCTGAACTGGACGATCCTCTGTGAGAGTTCGTGAGACGAGGCCGCCGCTGCGCTGATTTCACCCAGGATCTGCTCCACCTTTTTCGTCAGGGTTACGCCGTCCTCCGTTATTTGCGAGCTTTCACCCATGCTGTCGATGGCTCTCCGTGACTCCTTTTTTATTGTGTTCACGAGGTCGGCGATCTCTTTGGTGGAGCGGATTGTATTTTCCGACAGGTCGCCGATCTCTTCGGCAACCACGGTGAACCCCTTCCCCTGCTCTCCCGACTGCGCTGCCAGGATCGAGGCGTTGAGGGACAGCAACTTGGTTTTCTCGGCGATGGAATCGATGACCCGCACGATCTTGCCGATATTCTCGAGAGAGCTGCCGAGCTGTTGTATGACGTCGGCGGATTCGTTCACGTGGTCACGGATAGCGTACATTCCCGCCACGGCCTTTGTCACGGCATCCATCCCGCCTTCCGCCGTGAGCCGGTTCACTTTTTTTGTCAAGTCAGCCGAGGTATGCGTAATGGATTCGACTTCCCGAATTGAGCCGCTGATTGCGCCGATCGATGAGGACGCCTCCTCCTGCAGTTCCAGGAGATTGCCGGAGTAGTCCGCCACCTCGCCGATAGAGGCGGACAACTCATGGATGGAGCTCGACGTCTGGTTCGCCGATGTCGACAGGATCTCTGCATGTTCAGCCGCCTCCGAGATGGAACTGGACATCTCGAGTATCCAGGACTCGATCTCCTCCGTGGTTTTTGCAAAGTCATGCATGCTCCCGGAGATAGCTTCAACGGCCCGCTTGACCTCATCGACGTGGCGGTAGGCCGTATCGGCGGCGTTGGACGCTTCAGTTGATGTCTTCACAATGATGTGGGAGCTCTGGGTAAGATTTCCCGACGCATCGCTCATCGTTCGGAACATGTCTGCTATTTTCCCGAGCATCTGCCTGAGACCCCGCGTCATCGTATTGAAGGCGTCGGCCAGCGCGCCGATTTCATCAGCACCCTCGATCTGAACGTCCCGGGTCAGGTTCCCCCGGGCGATCTCCGAAGTACTATCCGTCAGTCTTCTGATCGGCCTGAGCAGAGATGAACTGACAAGCAGGGTCAGCGCGATCCCGGACACCAGCGCAATAACCATGGTAATCGCGATTATTGCAATGGTGTTCTCCGCGAGGCGGACATTGCTCAGGAGAGTTTTGTCGAATTCCCCACTGCTCTCCTCCCGGATGTGCGCGAGCAGCCTCACGAGACCTTCCTTGCTCGCCGTGAACCTGTCCGATGCCGCTCCGATCTCCGCCTCGCTCTTGTTTATGGTCAGCTGGAAGAGGTCCTGGCCGAACCGAAACGCCGCGTCAATTTTTTCCTTCACCTCCAGGTATGAGGTGAGCATCCCTTCACTATGAGAAAAAGCAGGTTCAGCCGCGGCCCACGTCGTCTCCAGCTTTTCCCGCAGTGCCCGTGCCCGTTTCATGTCCGCCGTCGCGCCCGCGTCCGCTGCTTTCGAGAGGAGGTTGAGCATCGTGGTCAGCTGACCTTCGAATTCGACAATAAGAACGGCCTGACGAAGGGCCGACTCTTTAACGAATGCGGAATTACTCTGCATGGTGCCCGCCGTCCATATGCCGACGCCGCCCACGACGGTGAGCAGAAAAAACATGGACCAGAATAGAAGGAACATTTTTTTTCTGATGCTCAGGTCTTTAATCATGGATATGCCCTCAGGTGAAGCCCCTCCGGCGGGAGCCGGCGGGATAATCACGCGAGCTCAGAGCGCGTGACAAAAGGGTATGCAGCGATCGTCGTTTCCCCCGCTATATAGTGTAGCACAAAAACGATTATGCATGCCCGGCAAGGGTATGGTTGTAGCGCTCGAATTCTCCCGGGGTGGTCGAGCGTGTCGAGCGCATGGACCAGTGTAGTGCAGAACAGGCCTGCGGTCAAGGGGTGAAAGCGCCTATGCCGGCGGCGGCGAGGGTTGGTGCTGCGCAAAGGCCTGCTTGTCCGACGTTGCAATAACGATGAGGAGCACGGTATTGACAACGATGCCGAAAAGACCACCGGCAAGCATCGAAAAAACCATGAAGGATTGCGAGGCGAAAGCCACGCCCGTCTTGACCAGCGAAAAGGCGATTGCGACGCTCAGGGCTATGGTAAAGAGCCTTACAGCCGGTCGTTTCATCAGCAGGAGCATGATCGAGGCATAGAGATAAAAGCCGTAAACGAACAACGCGGTTATGCCGGACGCCAGTGCCCAGGTGCTGAACCACGCGGGCATATCGAGCATCCGGTCGAACATGGCGAAGAATTCCTTCGGTGGAAAGGCGTGAGGCCGGGCCTTCTTTTCCCTGCCGAACTCCTCAGTCTTGTCCGTTGATCCGCGGTTTGATTGATTCCAATGCGGATCATTATCGAAGGCTTTTTGGAATCCCGAGAACATCTCCCGCTGGAACTCCATGATCGTCGGCATCAGGATGGTCTGCCCCGCGCCGAGGAGGCCGAAGCAGCCCAGAATAATTCCGATAATGCCGACTACCGTCACCCATGTGGGCCGTTTTGTCATGGTCGGATCCTCCACGAATGTTTCGCAGTGTCAAAGCTTAACCACAGATGGCCTAGAGACAGAGG
>DMKB01000159.1 GCA_003454665.1 Nitrospiraceae bacterium
TGGTCCAGGCCCGTGCAGGGCCACTGAAGGCCGTAGCCGTTGTCGAGCCGGTGGTGGCGCACACCGCCATAGGAGGGCGTGAGGATCGAGATCTCTTCCATGATCTCGTGGGCCGCATGGTATGCCATGGGATACCCCATTTTTCTCGAGATATCCGCTATGATCTCGTAGTCGGCCCGCGCTTCCCCGGGCGGTGGTATGGCCTTCCGTAATTTCTGCACCCGGCGATCGGTGTTCGTGAAGGTGCCGTCTTTTTCGGCGAAACTGGTCGCCGGAAGGATCACGTGGGCGAACTCGGCTGTATCGGATAAGAAGATGTCCTGGACCACGAGGAAATCGAGCTTCTCCAGGGCCTCCCGCACGTGGGTGGAATCAGGGTCCGAGATCAGGGGGTTCTCTCCCATGATATAGAGGGCGCGGATTTTTCCCTTGTGAACCTCGTCGAACATCTCCGTCAGCGTCAAGCCCGGTTGCTCCGGCAGGGACGTTGACCAGGCAAGCTCGAACTTGCGCCGGGCAGCAGGGTCAGCAACCTTCTGGTAACCGGTATATACGTTAGGCAGCGCGCCCATGTCGCAGGCGCCCTGCACGTTGTTCTGTCCCCGGAGCGGGTTCAGGCCCGTCATGGGCTGGCCGATATGGGCCGTCAGCATCGTAAGGTTGGCGCAGGAGCGCACGTTGTCCACGCCGGTGATGTGCTGGGTGATGCCCATGGAGTAGAAGAGCATGGACCGCTTTTCCGCGGCGTAGAGCCGGGCCGCCTTCCGGATGTCTTCCTTGGGGACCGTTGTTATTTTTTCCGCTGCCTCGGGCGTGAAGGACATGACGCTCTTTTCGAATGCGTCGAAGTTCTCCGTGCGCTGCCGGATGAAGGGGATGTCCACCAGTCCCTCGGTGATGATGACGTGCATGATGCCGTTCAGGAGCGCCACGTCGGTGCCGCTCTTGTGCCGGAGGTGGAGGCGGGCAAATTGCGCGATCTGGGTCCGCCGCGGGTCCGCGACGATGATCGTCGCGCCCCGGTCCTTTGCTTCGAGCATATGCATCCCGATCATGGGGTGCTGCTCCGTGGTGTTCGATCCGATGACGAAGAGGACGCGGGCGTCGCGTATTTCTTCGATGGAATTGGTCATCGCCCCTGATCCGAAGGCCGCCGCGAGCCCGCCGACGGTGGAGGAGTGGCAGAGCCGGGCGCAGTGGTCCACGTTGTTCGTGCCGATGACGGCCCGGGCGAACTTCATGAGTGCGAAGTTGTCCTCGTTCGTGCACTTGGCCGAGCCGAGGACGCCGATGGCGTCGGGGCCGTAGCGGTCCTTGATCTCCCTGAGCCGTGTTGCCGTGGCGCTGATCGCCTCGTCCCAGGACGCCCATTTGAACACGGAGTTGTCTTTCATGAGGGGGGAAACGAGCCGGTCAGGATGCTGGACGAACTCGTGACAGTTCCAGCCCTTGACGCAGAGGGTGCCGTGGTTCACCGGGTGGTTCCTGTTCGGGGACACGCCCGTGATCGTATTCTTTTCCACGTGGAGATAGAGGCCGCAGCCGCAGCCGCAGTAGGGGCATATCGTAGAGATCTTCTCCATTGGGGAAATTATAACATTCGGCGGGGCTTTTTTCAGGAATTAAATTGCGGGCACCCGGATCAAAAAAGAGCATGCAACCACAGGTCCCGACTTCGTCGGGACGCACAGAGTGACACAGAGAGAAGAATCAATTCCAAAGTTCAAAATCCAAATGCCAAATAAATGTCAAATACAAAAAAAACAAAGGTTGCATTCTTGTTCCTATTGGTTTTTTGTCATTCATTTGAACTTTGAACTTTGTCATTTGGACTTTCTCTATTATTCTCCTACCCGGTGGATGTTCATCATGTTCGTGCTGCCTGCAACGCCGATCGGCACGCCGGCGGTGATGACGATCAGGTCCCGCGCCTTGACGAGCTTCTTGCGCAGCATGGCGCGCTCGACGCTGGCGATCATATTGTCCGTGGTTTTTTCCGTCTGGAGGATGATCGGTGTCACGCCCCAGTAGAGGGAGATACGCCGGCTGATTGTTTCAGAGGGCGTGGCCGCTACAATCGGCACGGCAGGCCGGTGCTTCGAGACCAGGAGGGCCGTGGTCCCCGACTGCGTGAAGGTGACGATTGCCCGGGCCTTCTGCTCCTCTGCCGCGCGGCATGCGGCGTGGGCAACGCTCTCTCCGACAGCAGAGATGTCCATGTCCGGCGGCCGGGACGCAATGGCGGTCTCTGCCTGCCGGGCAATGCGCGCCATGACCGCGATGGCCTGCGCCGGATACTTGCCGACGGCCGTCTCTCCCGAGAGCATCACCCCGTCTGTACCGTCGAGGATGGCATTGGCAACGTCCGAGGCCTCGGCGCGGGTGGGCTGAGAGTTTTCGATCATGCTTTCGAGCATCTGCGTCGCCACCACAACGGGCTTACCCGCCTGGCGCGCCGAGCGCAATATGCGTTTTTGCAGACCGGGAACTTGCTCCAGCGGCATCTCGACGCCGAGGTCTCCGCGGGCAATCATCAGGCCATCTGATTCTTCTATGATCCCGTCAAGGTCCGAGATCGCAGAGGGCTTCTCGATCTTAGCCATAATGGCAGCTTTGCCGTCGGCCAGCTGACGAGCTTCGATCACATCACTGACCCGTTGCACGAAGGAAAGGGCGATCCAGTCAACACCAACCCCGATGGCGAATTCCAGATCGGCGCGATCCTTGTCAGTCATGGCTGAAAATGGCAGCAAGGTATCAGGCAGGGAAATGCCTTTGCGCTTTGACAGCTTGCCCCCCACCAACACGGTGGCATTGATATAATCAACACCGTGCTCGATGACCACCATACTTAGCTTGCCATCATCAAGAATAAGCTTGTCGCCAACCGTGACGCTTTCGATGATTTCCTTGTGCGGCAGGAAGACCCTTGTTTTATCGCCCGGCGTTTCATCAAGATCGAAGCGAAACATATCGCCCTTTTTGATTTTGGTCTTTTTTTCCATATCGCCGATGCGCAATTTGGGTCCTTGCAGATCGCACAAAATGCCGATGGGTCGATCAACTTCAGCTTCGACCTGGCGTATGCGTCGCTGTAATTCGCGCATATCTTCGTGAGACGAATGGCTCATATTAATGCGGAACACATCGGCTCCGGCATCAAAAAGAGATTTGATCATGTCAACACTGTCTGTCGCAGGCCCAAGGGTCGCGACAATTTTTACGCGCCGTGTGCGTTTCATATGATGTCTATTTTCCGTTTTCGCCAGGGTCGGTGAGGCGGATCGTCCAATCATTTTCGTTGGTCGTATCCACTTCAAAGAAGCCGGCTTTTCTGTAACCACGTTGAACGCAATCTTTTGCGGCGTTCTTGATGGTAAATGATTTGTTTTTTACACACATAAAAGCTTTGCCTGACCATTCGCCGTCTCGAATATAGTCCTCGGCATGAATATAATAGTAGCGGGCATTGAGCTTGCCCTTGAGGATGTCCGAGCAATTATTGGCGTTGATGTTCCACCAACCCTCGGTGACCCAGCCCTTTGTGTCTCGATATCCTATAACGACGCCAATTCTGCTTTTTGTCATGTTACATAGCTTGAGATCAGCGAACGCGTCACTCGCAGCCGCTGTGATGAATACACCAGCAAACAGAGCAAAAGCAATTGTTCGAGCGCAGATTTTCAAAAAATGAACAAACGCCCATCCCTCTTTGGTCATAGCGACCCCCATATATATACCCTGTTCGCCCTCTTGGACATAGCCTGGGACGCTTTTTTGGTCTAATTCTTATTTATTAGAATGAACCTAAAATCGTTGACATTCGTGTGAGTTGGACCGGTTTTCACCAGATCCCCCAGCGTTTCAAAAAAACGCCCTGAATCGTTATGTTCAAGAAAAGTGGCGGTATTGAGCTTTAGCGCGCTGGCGCGGGAAAGAGTTGAAGGACTAATCAGCGCACCTGCAGGGTCGCTGATGAGCCCCTCACCCCCGTCACACCCGTCCGTATCAGCGGATATGGCAAAAATCCCTTCCAGACCTTCATCGGTTTTGGCCAGCGCGTCAACCAGCGCCAAAGCATATTCCTGTGAGGGTCCTCCCGCCCCGTCGCCACGCACAGTCACCGTCAGCTCGCCTCCTGACAAAAGGGCGACGGGCTGTTTTTGTTGTCGGTATTTATGAACCAGTTGCGCATGTTCTGCCCCAACGTCGCGCGCCTCGCCTGCAAGGACATCGCCAAGATTGATCACCTGAAAACCGCCTGCTTCCAGCAGTGGTGCGGCTGTCGCAAGAACAAGGGCTCCATTGGCGATAATCCTCGTTCGAACCTTTTTAAAAACCGGATCATCGGGAGCCAGTGTTTCATTTTGCGGATCGGCCAAAGCCTCCTCGATGGATTGTGGCGGGGTGAGCTGATATTTTTTCAAGATCGCGCGGGCCTCATGCAGCGTGGTCTGATCCCCGACCCCTGGCCCGGAGGCGATAAAGGAAGGGTCATCCCCCACTACATCCGAGATCACCAGCGTGACCATTGTGGCGGGAGCCGCTTTTGCCGCCAGCCGGCCGCCCTTGATGCGCGACAAATGTTTGCGCACACTGTTGATCTCCACGATATCGGCCCCCGA
>DMKB01000158.1 GCA_003454665.1 Nitrospiraceae bacterium
AGTGGTCCACGTTGTTCGTGCCGACCGTCGCGCGTATGAATTTCTGGAAAAGATAGTTCTCTTCATTCGTGCACCGCGCCGAACTCAACCCGCCGATGGCGTCCGCGCCGTGCTTCTCTTTTATCTCCGTGAGCCGTTCAGCCGCGTAGTCGAAGGCCTCGTCCCACGTGGCCTCGACGAACTTCCCTTTTTTCCTGATGAGCGGCGTCTTCAGCCGTTCCGGACTGTTGATGAACCGGTAGCCGAACCTGCCTTTCACGCAGAGCCATCCCTCGTTGATTGTGCCGGGACGTGACGTCACGCGCACGACTTCGTTCCGGTTCACGTGCAGCGTGAGGTTGCAGCCGCACCCGCAGTAGGGACAGACGGTCTCCACTTTGTGGATGTCCTTCTCCCTGCCCCTGCCGAGGGCCTGCTTTCCGAAGAGGGCGCCCGTGGGGCACACGCTGATGCACTGGCCGCAGAACTCGCAGTCCAGGTCTTTTCCGAAGGGCGGTGTTACCTTTGCGGTGAATCCCCTGCTCGCAATGTCGATGGCAGCCACGCCCTGTATCTCATCGCAGACGCGCACGCACTTGCCGCAGAGGATGCACTTCTCCATGTCCCGCTCGATGAAGGGGTTGTTGTCCTTCTGGGTATACTGTCTCCGCTCCCCGTAGAAGCGGTTCGACCTGAGGTCGTAAAAATAGGCCAGCTCCTGGAGGGTGCAGTCTCCCGCCTTTTCGCAGACCATGCAGTCGTTCGGGTGGTCGCTCAGCAGAAGCTCGACAATGGTCCGTCGCTGCCGTTCGATCTGCTCGTTCGAGGTCTGTACCTCCATACCCTCCGTCGCGGGCGTGGTGCAGGCAGTCACCGGACGGGGCAGACCCTCCACCTGGATCAGACAGAGCCTGCATCCACCGTAGGGCTCCAGCCGCGGATCATCGCAGAGCGTGGGAATGTAGATGTCATGCTTCCGTGCCGCATCGAGGACAGTGCTTCCTTTTGGCACAGATATCTGGTTACCGTCTATTGTTAGAGTTACCATGCATACTCCGCTTCCGATCGTCAGACGTGAGGCGTAAGGCGTGAGCTGATTTCTCGTGCCTTATAAGCCCCGTCAGCATCTTGTCAATTCTTTCCATCAATCCGTCGGTGAAGTGGAAATCTTGGTCCTGCAAAAATTTTAACCGCCGCACTACATCTAGGTGAGTATCCAGCTCACTGAGAGAACCCTGAGCAATATGGAGAAAATGTATGAATTCTTTTTTGGTATTTCTGGCAGCGCCCTCAGCAATATTTCCCGGGATACTGATAACTGCTCGTTTCATCTGACTTATGAGATTATATTTCTCCTCGTGTGGCAATAATTGTGTCAGCTTATAAATTTCAACAACCAGGTCGATAGACAATTTCCACACATCGAGTTTTTTGTGTGGTTTATCCATTTAGTCCTTGCTCCTCACGTATGATGCTTTCCGTTTTACCACTTCCCCCTTACGTTTCACGCCTTACGTTTTATCCCTTCTTAACCGCTTTAAACTTGCACGTTTCGAAGCAGGCGCCGCATTTGATGCAGATGTCCTGTACGATCCGGTGCGGCTGCTTTTTCTCCCCGACGATGGCGCCGGCAGGACAGACGCGGATGCACGCCATGCAGCCCTTACAGAACTCTTCGAGGACCGAGTACGTAAGGAGGTCCTTGCACACGCCGGCGGGACACCGTTTCTCGTAGATGTGCGCCTCATATTCATCACGGTAATGCTTGAGCGTGCTTAGGATGGGGTTTGGCGCACCCTGGCCCAGGCCGCAGAGCGACGACGTCTTCACGTCCGTGCTGAGCTCCGCAAGGAGGTCCATATCTCCCTCCCTGCCCCGGCCCTCGGTAATCCTGTTCAGGATCTCGAGAAGCCGTTTGGTGCCGACCCTGCAGGGCACACACTTGCCGCATGATTCCGACTCGGTGAAATGCAGGAAGTACTTCGCCACGTCCACCATGCAGTCCGTTTCATCCAGGACCACCATGCCGCCTGACCCCATAATGGAACCGACCCGCGCCAGTGATTCGTAATCCATCGTGGTATCGACCATGGCTGCCGGGATGCAGCCGCCCGAAGGGCCGCCGGTCTGGACTGCCTTGAGCTTCCTGCCCCCCTCGATTCCCCCGCCGATATCGTAGACGATCTCCTTCAGCGGAATGCCCATGGGGACTTCTATCAGGCCCGAGTTCTGGATCTTGCCGGTCAGGGCAAAGACCTTCGTGCCCTTGCTCTTATCAGTGCCGAACCCCGCATACCACGCCGCGCCTTTTCTCACAATGTACGGGACATTGGCAAGGGTTTCCACGTTGTTGATGATGGTGGGCTTTCCCCAGAGACCTCTCTGTACGGGGAAGGGCGGTTTCGCCCTCGGCATACCGCGCTTGCCTTCAATGGAAGCGATGAGCGCCGTTTCTTCGCCGCAGACGAAGGCGCCGGCCCCGAGCTTTACCTTGATATCGAAGTCGAATCCCGATCCCAGGATGTTCTTCCCGAGAAATCCGCGCTCGCGGGCCTGCTGGAGCGAACGATAGAGCCGCTCCACGGCGAGGGGGTATTCAGCCCTAATATACACGTACCCGTAGGGAGCGCCGATAGCGTATGCGCCAATGATCATTCCCTCGATCAGGGCGTGGGGGTTTCCCTCGACGACGGAACGGTCCATGAACGCACCGGGATCTCCCTCGTCGGCATTGCAGATAAGATACTTGACCGGCCCCGGGGCCCGCAAGGCCATCTGCCACTTGACGGCCGTGGGAAAGCCCCCACCGCCGCGGCCGCGCAGACCGGCCTCCTCGATCACCTTCGTCGTTTCTTCCGGGCTCATCGAGGTCAGGACTTTCTTTATCGCCTCATACCCCTCCCGCCCGATATAGGAGTCGATCTCTTCCGGGTCCACTTCTCCGCAGTCGGACAACACGACCTTGACCTGTTTGTCGTGGAACGTATGATAATCGTCCTTGACCAGCCATTCATTGACGGGATTCCCCTCGACGATGTGTTCCTGTACGATCCGCTCGACCATGTCGGCCTTGATGTATTCGTAGGTGGCCTTGCTGCCGTTCACGGAAACGTCGACGAGCACATCGCGGGCGCAGAATCCCCGGCAGCCGACCTTGTGCATCGAGCAGTTCTTCTCCACGCTCGCGGTAATGCCCGCGGCGGAAAAGGCCGTATCGAAGGCGGACATGACCTCGACCCCGCCTGCGGCGATCCCGCCGGTGCCCATACATACTTTTATCGAAATGTCTTTACCCATCAAGACCTCAAAAACTGACTAAAAAATCTGTCTCGCGCAAAGCCGCAAAGAGAGCAACGAATTCAGACAGGATTAACAGGATGAAATCTTTTTTTCTAAATACCTGGTGTCGGATGCAAGCTGCCGGATAGCTGAGTGTCGATGTCAGATTCCTGATTGCTGTCGTCTTTTTCGCAATCTGTTATCCTTTTCCTGGCTCCTGACTCCTGCTTTATGTCCGCTGTCTACTATTTTCTCCCTAATTCTTCGACGCTCCCGCCTTGAGACCCTTGATCTCTTTCATGAGCTTGTCCGGCGACACCTTGCCGTGCACCGCCTTATTGACGATGATGACCGGCGCAATACTGCAGGCGCCCACACAGTTCACTTTCTCGACGGTAAATCGCAGGTCCTCTGACGTGTCTTCTCCCGGCGGAATATCGAGTTCTTTCACCAGGCTGTTGATCAGCCGCTCTGATCCCTTCACGTGGCATGCCGTCCCGCAGCATGCGGTAATAACGTTCTTCCCCTTCGGCTTGAGGTGAAACTGGGCATAAAATGTCGCAACACCATAGAACTTCGCAGGCGGGATATCAAGCCGCTCGGAAACCCAGTAAATCGCATCCTCACGGAGATACCCGAACTCGTTCTCGATATCCTGAAGAATGGAGATAATGTTCCCCTCGTTTTCCCTATGCCTGGTTACTATGCCTTCCAACTGTTCTTCCATTATCCATTCCTCATTGACGTACTTTGTCTTTGCCAAGGTAAAACTCAAGACCGAAGCGTTATTTGTCTATTCTTTAATTTATCTGTGTTTAACTGTGTCTACTAGTGGCCGATTCTGATTCCAGGCCATCCGCGGTTAATTATTTTTTTTGAGACAAAAAAGGCCGCCTCACGGTTTCCGGCAGCCACGTCCTGCATACTATGCCGTCTCGGTCGTTTACGGTACCTGAATACAGCACCCTCCCGGAAAGGTGATAGGAGCACACCCCGCCTGATCGGCGGGGTGTGCAATGAACCAACTATCTCGTTAGAACATCGGGTCCATCGAAAGCGCCGGATGCCCCTTCTCCGTCAGGAACTCGACGAGCTTCTCGGCGTCTTCCGTAATAGTCTCGTCGGCGATCTTGTCCATGAAATCGGGGTCTCCCTCTTCTTCAACCCGCTTCTTGAACTGGTCTGCGAATGACTCCTTCAGGTTCTTGGTCATCCAGACAACGCGCTTGAATCCGCCGTCGGCGGAGAGGAACTTTTTGCTCGTGAGGAAGAACCGTCCGATCCCCATGAATCCGGGCGTCTGCGCGCCGCCGCCCACGGTTCCGGCAAGGGTCGAGAACTTCATGCCGATGGGGGTCATGCCGGTGTAGCCGCGGTTGACGATCATCACGCCGTTCGCCTCGGGCACGATGGCCACGATACACTCGAAACATCCGCAGGACGTCATGGGATTGTCCATGATGGTATAGGCGTTGAACGATTCGAGGGCCTGGTGAGACGACTGGTAGACGTATTCATCTACTCCCTTCCAGCGGCCTTTCACGCCGTCAAGCGTCTCGCCCTTGAGCACCGGCTGGTTTGCTCCGTTCGGGTCGATCTCGTAGGCGGCCTTGGCGTCCAGCCAGTTATAGGCCCCGCACAGGCCGAGCCGCTCGGGCGACACGACGCACACGTGGTCCGGGGCGAAGCTCTGGCAGAGGATGCAGGAGTAGAAGGTGTCCACGGACTCGTCCGTCATGGTCGCAAGGCGCACGTCGCGCTCCATGAATACTTTTCGTGTTTCTTCGAGTTTCTGTTTCACCTCGGCCTCATCGACGTACAGGGTCACCTGCACCTTGTCCACGATATTGGCAAACTTGTGTTTAAGCTGGGTCGTCAAAATATCGCCGAAGTGACTGAGCGTGAACCCTTCCTTCAGCGCGTTCTTGCTGACACGCAACCAGTTCTGCTCACGCTGTCCCATGTGCCAGACACCCTGTGCCTCGTTGACGAAGTGATGGATCTTTCGTTCGAGCACGGGCTCGAAGTCGGACTGCATTTTACGGCCTTCGACTTCCACGATAATACCCATGGGCATCTGGCCGCCCTGCTGATACCGCGCTTCAGCGTCCTTCCCCACGATCGTCACCTTGCCGTCTTCCACATTGTCCGAAACGGTAAGCCATTCGAAGGCAGGTGTACGCTGCCCGCCGAACTCGATGTGCATATCTTCCTTGCGTATACGCTCTCCCTCGAATGCAGGGCCGAAGGCAACGGGGATCGGCGGTTTGGAGACGGTGATCTTGAGACCACGCACCTCGATGCATTTTTCCACGAGCTTCGCCGGGTCGAGTTCCTTGGCAACCTCTTCATAAATCGTGACGCCCGTCGGATGGATCACCGGGATGTCCGTGTTCGCGACTGCCGGGAACCCCATGTTGATGGCGCCGGCACCCGTCGTCCAGATGCGCTCGTTCAGCGGGCCGAGCACCATGGCAAAGGCGAACACCTTGTCCTTGGAATATTTCAGGATCTTCTGGAAGTCGCCGCCCTTCATACCGCCGAAGGTGATGCCTGCGCGGGCTGCCCAGTGAATTGCATAGATGGCATGCTCCACTTCAGGGCCAAGAGGAACGAGACGGGTGTCCCAGCCCAGCTGCACGTCCTTGCGGAGAAGCTGTTTGGTCATGCTCTCGCCGTTCACATTGCCGCAGAGGAAGGTAAGGATGTTTTTCTGCTGCAGATCCCTGGCGATCTCAAAGGCCTGCTCATCACTGTCCGCCGCGCCGATGATCACCACATATCCCGGCATGGAGCCGTCCACGAGCTGCACGCCGAGGTCGCGAAGGATCGTGTCGGAGATAAACCCGTTGTACGTGAGCCCGATGGAATCGTCCTTGATCGGCTCCTGTTCGTTGATATAGCGGACTGCCATCACGATCTCCTGGGCAAAGAGCGACGCCATTCCGGCGTCCAGGGCCTCTCCCAGGTACGGCAGGTTCATGTTCTCCGCAGGTACGTCGGAAAGCAGCGGCTTCACGTGCTGCTCCAGAGCGGTCTTCATGTCCCCGAGGGTCCGCGCCTCAAAGCCCGTCATGGCGTAGATCTGCGGCAGGAAGTACGCAGTGTCGGGAAACTCGAAGGCGAAGTCCGCGCCCTTCTCGGCAATTGCCTTTTCCAGCAGGCCCTCGGCCTGTTCTGCGTAATAGTGTGAGCCTTTAATGGCTCCGGTGGCGATTTCTTTCGACATCGGAATACTCCTTTGAAAAACGTGATTCACCACAGAAGGCACTGAGAAGAACTTTTTCTGGCACTCCTCTGTGTTCTCTGTGGTTCAGGTTTTTATTTTACGCTCTTCCCTTCAGGAAGCTCGGGAGTGCGTTTGCCTCGCGCGGGCCCACAGTGATCTTCCAGCCGGGAAGTTTTTCCTCCAGCGCGCCGGAAAGGATGGCCACGTACCCGGGGATGATCAGTTCTTTGTGGTTGACGCTCTTGTCCGCGCCGCTCTCGGTGATGAACTGGGCGATCCTGCTCGCCGTGAACTTACCTGCCGCCCAGGCCGTGAGCACCGACAACCCTTCGTTGTCCATGACCGCCAGCCAGGAAGCCACCTTGCTGTTCTCCACCTCGCCCCGGACGATGAAGTAGGAGAGAGAGAAGTTCGTCGTGATGAGGAGGGGCGAATCTTCCTTTGCCTCGCCGACCTTGTAGATGTTCTGCGCAACCTGCATCGGCACCTGCGGGTCCGTGTAAATGTTCTGCCGGAGCGACAGGAGGGCGAGCATCTTCCATTTTTCGATGTTGTTCAGGATGATAATGGAGGCATACTTCATCACGCCGATGCTCGCCGCCATGGTTTCGGACACGGCATCGTCGCGCGTCGCAAAAGAGATCACCGGATATCCGAGGGGCTTGAAATTTTTCTTGATGGCGGCCCGCCGGATGATCGTGTACTGCTCGATCATGTCCTTTGCCTTCCGGGCGCCGGGATCGAGGACCAGGTCTTCCACGCCCATTCCTTTGACCTTTTCGGAAAGTTCGATGAGCGCATCGAGACCCGCGGCGGATACGGCGAGGGACGCCTTCTTTTCCTTGGCTATTTTTGCCATGGCCTCGGCGTTTTCCGCGGTGGCCGCATAGATGAGCGGCTTTTTGTCCGCGCAGTGCGCGATGCCGGCTTCAATGACCGCCGGATTGATGCTCACGAGAATGAGCGGGACACCGGGGGCGTCGTCCACGACCTGCTTGACGACCGATGCGAATTTCGCCGGATCGCCTGACTCTTCCGTGACGGCAATGGCGTCAACCTTGAGGTGCTGGCCCACGCGGTCGATCTCCGAGGCCTTCACCGCCTCGATTTTCTTTGCCGCGGCGTCTCCCGCTTCCGTGTCTTTGATCGCAACGGCAAAGACGCTGGGATTGAAAAATTTCTTTTCGTGCCGGAACATACAGATCTCGTCGCCGACCTTCACTGCTCCATCGCCTGCGCCGATGGTGACGGGGCGAACCGGCGGCGCCGATGCTTCACCGAGCGCCTGTTTCGCTTCAGCCGAAGCATCAGGGCACGCGTCCAGGCTTGCCTGTTTCGCTGCCAGTTTCATCGCAAAAGCAAGGCAGGTCGGATGACCGCATTTCTTGCAGTTTGTTTTCGGCAAGTATTTGAATATTTGAACACCGGATAACGCCATAACGACTCCTTTCAGGAAATTGAAAATTGGAAACTGAAAATTTTAAATTTTTCACGACATTTTTCAATCTTCAATCTTCATTTTTCAATTTTCAATCCGCGCACTCGCGCGGCATTACATCAACTCAGCAATAAGTTCCTTTGCTTTTTCCACTGCTCCTGGATGGCGCATGATGAGCATATCAGCGCCCGATGCGAGCATGCCCGAGGCGGTAATGACCTCCCACGCCTTGGCGCGGTCTTCCAGGCCGCCCCATTCCGGTACATCGGCGTCCGGGGCCATGGTCTCCTTGACTTTCCAGACGTTCACGCCGATATCGCAAACGATCGGGGTCTGCATCATGGGATCGTTCTGGAGGAGCGCAGCGAGACGGATACGCTCCATCACGCTGTAGGTATACTCCAGACCGTATCCGAGGGCCGAAGACATCGGATCCATGATGATCCGCTCTTTATCGAACCCCATCTGGCTCAGCAGGATGTTGAGCTGTTTTGCCAGGTTCACATCGAGCTGGCTCATGGCAATCAACTTATGATCGTTCGCCATCGCTGCCGCCGCAATAGTCTTGTAGTTTTCCTCCACTGCCTTGCCGATGGCGCAGTTCTTTCCGCGCGTGGCTGTGGCGACGGCCTGGAGCACCTGGGTGTCCTTCTCGGTGTGTCCGCTGCCGAGGATCATCAGCGGGATATCGACTGCAGCGGCGACCTCTCCGGCGATTTTCGCCGCGTCGTCGGGGCTTTTATCCTGCTGGTCGGGATGGGTGCCCATGAGCCTGAGGGCCACCATGTCCGCACCGGCATCCTGGCAGAATTTCGCCCACTGCGCCGGACTGGCGCCGGCCCCGCCGATGGCGTTCTTCACGGTATCGGGCCATTCATCAGGCGCGATGTCCATGACCTCCATTGCGACTGCGGGCTTGTTCGGGAACGTGCCCTCGAAGCCGAGGAAGGGGAGCGCACTGGCCCCGCCGATCGTCACGGCCTTGTCGCCGGTGCCGAGCTGAACATTATAAATTTTTCCGTTATACGTTTCCTTTGGTATTGCGAGTGCCATGAAAACCTCCTTAGCAGCTTTGCCATTGCAAATTGAAAATTGTAAATATCAACTTGTAAAAGTGAAGGACATTATAATCTTTCATTTTAACATTTTCAACTTGCACTTTACAATTTCCAATGCCTTTCGTTCTTACATATCCAGGAACGAATGGGCATACATGGTCTTGCCCATGATCATATCGACGGCCTTGACCGTATCCATCATGTCCTTATCGAGGGGGTCGATGATCGCGGCCGAAAGCCCCTCATAAAGAAGCATGGCGAGGAAATTCCGGTTGATAATCGGCCTGACCGCCTTCGGCGCCCCGTTCGAAATGTTCGAAAGTCCCACGACGCTCTGCATCGGCGGGTCATTCAGCTCCTGAAACATCTTGATGGCCCGGATCGCCTGTAACCCCTGGTCCTGCATGGTGCAGATCTGGAGGATGAGGGGATCGAGAAAAATATTTTCCATGGGCACGCCGTACTCCATGCCGCGGGCCATGATCTCGGACGCGATGACGCAACGGTCCTCGGCGTCGGCCGGAATGCCGCCTTTGCCCAGGGTGAGGGCGATGATTTTGGCGTTGTATTTGCCGGCCAGCTCCATCATGGGGAACCGCTCAGGCTCGTTCGACGTGGAGTTCACGAGGGGCGCGCCCCACTCGTTGTTGTGTGCCTTGAGTCCGGCTTCCATGGCGGCAATGTTCGTCGTGTCGAGGCAAAGCGGTTTCTTCACGACCTCGTGCACCACCTTCACCGCCCAGTCCATGAGCTCAGGGCCGTTATCTTCAGCCGGCCCGATGGATACGTCTATAAAATCCGCTCCGGCATCGGCCTGCGCCTTGGCAAGCTCCTGCATCGGTTTCGGGTCCCGGTTCATGAGCGCCTCGCGCACCTTCTTTGCGATAACACTGATCTTTTCTCCGATAATTATCATCCTGTGGAACCTCTCCTTTCAAAACTGGGTCAAAAACGTGTTTCTCGCAACGTACGCAACGAGCGCAACGTTTTTACTTATTTAAATTCTTTTCTTACGTGTGAAACGTTCTTATTTCTTATCCACCAGGCTCAGCAGCTCCTGAACCGTTTCTTCCGTCAGGCTGCCCCGGTCCCGTGCCACCGAAATGGTCTGCTTCGCCAGCTCTTTGTACAGCCCGGCCAGCTCCGGGGCCTTTTTCTCCATCGCCGTGATGTGTTCCCGCACTGTCCGGGCGTCACCGCGAACGATCGGTCCGGTCAGCGCGTCCGGGATGCCCGCCGTCTCGATGTTCGTGAGCGTGCCCCGGATGAGCGGCAGCACCGCCTTGAGCGCCTCTTTTTTATCGGCGCCGAGCCGTTCGTAGAACTTCAGACCGTAATCGATGAGGGCGACAAAAAAATTCGATACTGCCACTGCACCGGCGTGGTACAGCATGGCGGAATGCACATCCGGGGTCCACCCCGGCATTTGCAGCTCGGTGCCGCCCAAGGCCTTCACCAGGTCCCGCGCAGCGCCGATCGCTTCAGCATCCGCTTCAATCCGGAAAAAGGAACCGGGAAGATTCTTTGTTCCCTGCTCCATGCTTGCAAGCGACTGGAGCGGATGGATCACGGCGCGGTGCGCGCCGGATTTCTTTACTGCATCGAGAAGCTCCAGGGAATGTGCTCCGGACATATGAACGACGATGGTGCCGGAACCAAGCGCTTTCCCCTTAGCGAGCTGTTCACTGATGCTTCTGATTGTTCTGTCAGGCGTCGTGATGAAAATGATTCCCGACCCGGAGGCCGCCTTGACGACGTCCGTTGTCGGCTCTCCCGACCCGACAAACTTCCGTGCCTGCTCCGCTGATTCCCGGGAGCGGGCTGCAAGAGCTGTTATCACATAGCCCGCTCTGGCGAGCAGATACCCTATGGTTCCGCCGACTCTGCCTGTTCCTATAATGGCAAGGGTCTTATTCATTGAGGCTTTCGCCACGAAGGCACGAAGTCACCAAGAAGACACCCCTCTTTCGGAAAAAACTCCCGTTCTTCGTGGGCATCACGGATCAATTAAGCCAGTAGTTTATCGAGGATTGCATAGTACCCCGTGAGCGCGCGGGAATCAGCCGGAAGCTCCACGAGAGGCTTGCCGTTCAGATCGTATTCAAAGATCAACTGGTCTGCCGGTACGAACCCGGCAAACTCCACACCTTGTGCCCCTATGGTCTCTTGCAGCTTGCCGTCCTGGCCGTTTCCGGAACCCCCCTGGGCTGGATTGCAGAGCCCCTCTCCGGCGCGGTTCACGATCAGGACGGACCGCTTCACGTTCAGTTTCAGCTCGTCCACCAATGCGGCGATCCTGCCTGCCGTCATCACCCCGCGCACCGTGGGGTCGCTGATGATGAGCAGGAGGTCCATATCCTGCGTGGTCCTGCGTGACAGATGCTCGAGTCCCGCCTCGTTGTCCACAACCATGAACGGGTACGTGTCGGCGAGCTTCTCCATATATTTGCGGATAATGTTGTTTGCCGCGCAGTAACAGCCGGGACCTTCCGGCCTGCCCATGACGAGGAGGTCGAAGCCCTTCGCCTCGATCAGCGACTGCTGGATCTGATAGTCGAAGAGCTGCTCCATGCTCATGCCGCCCGGACGTTCCGTGTTCGAACGGATCGTGTTCAGCGACTCCTCCCGGAGCGCGCCGACCGAGGCGTGGACGTGCAGGCCGAGAACCTCGTTCAGGTTCGTGTTCGCGTCCGCATCAATGGCCAGAATGGGGCCGCTTTTCTTCTCTGTCAAATATCGTATCGTCAGGCCGCAGAGGCTCGTCTTGCCGGTGCCTCCCTTGCCTGCGACTGCTATGGAATAACCCATTTTTTACTACAAGCTCCAAGCACCAAATAATAATCAAAGTTTAAACTCAAAATTCCAAACTGTTTGAAATTTGATACTTGGAATTTATTTAAGATTTGTCATTTGTCCTTTGGAATTTTTTTATTCGTAACTCCATACTTCTTCCTGACCTCTTCGACCTTGCCGCAGGTCATCTTGCCCTCAGGGCAGGGTGCATAGAGGCAGCCGGGACCGGACTTGCCGAATATCGTGGGGGCCCCTTCTTTCACGAGGCCGAGCATCCCTTCGGCCATGGCCCGGATCTCCCACTGTGCCCGGTTGCAGCACCGTACCCGGAAGAAGTGCAGCAGCTCCCGGGCGTTCATGGTCACGACGATCTTGGTCTCCGCCGCGTTCGGCAGAAGGTACCGCGCGTCCTGCTGCCCGGTTTCTCCCTTGAGACCCTTGTCTTCCAGTGTTTTGAGGATGGCCGTGTAGCGCTGCTGTGCTTCGGCCATGAAATCTTCAAAGACCTTCGTTGCTTCAGGGTCCTGCTTGATACTCGGCGGAATTATGTAGTCAAACTCTTCTTCCCGGACGTACCGCTGGCTCTGCTGCGAATAAGAGGCCACCCGGTGCCGCACCAGCTGGTGCGAGCAGGCGCGGGATATTCCCTCGATGCCGAAGGTGAACGAAACATGCTCGATCGGGGAAAGATGCCCGATGGTCGCCAGCTTTTCAACAAAGGCCGCCTGGTCCTTTGCCTCGATCTTCTGCTTCAGCTCCTTCACATTCGCCGGGCTGTAGCAGAGCTTTGCGGCCATGGCCACAACCTCTTCCGGGTCCGGCGTATGTCGAAGGAGTACTACCTGCAGCGCCGCTTCAGGCATGCGCCCCCTCCTCGTGTCCCCCGGCACCCGCAAAAACCACGAGAAAGGGCAATAAAAGCGGATGATGAGAGAAATGCATTATATCCATCGTGAGAGTCATGAGTCAAGGGAAATTAAAAACCCCGCGGTCAATTTTTTTAATAAAATTATAAGTTTCGCTCATAGATGCCGGGCAGCGTTACGAAACGTGGCAAACCCGTTACTACGATAGGTCACCGGATGGAAAGATGTTTTTTGCGCAATCCCTTTTGGAAAGGGCAGGTTCGGAAAAAGAGAATTCAATGGTGAAAGAAAGCGCATGGATGCCCCAGGAAGTACCCGGGCAGGGATATTCCCTGTAATCTATTGAAAACTGTGCTCTTTTGAGGGGAAGGAGCCGCTGTCCACATCCTGCTTGAAATCCTTGACTGCCTTGAGCGCCTGGTCCTTCAGCCGGGCATACTGTTTCACGAATTTCGGCGTGAACCGGTCAAAGAGCCCCAGAAGGTCATGGAGCACCAGGACCTGCCCGTCACAGTCCGGCCCCGCGCCGATGCCGATCGTCGGAATAGTGGCGGCCTCGCTGATCTCCTTTGCCAGGGATGAGGGCGTGGCCTCAAGCACCACCGAGAAGGCGCCTGCGTCCTGCACGGCACGTGCATCGGCAAGGATCTTCTCTCTGGCTGCTTCGTCCTTGCCCTGGACCTTGTAGCCGCCGAGAGCATGAACATACTGCGGGGTGAGGCCGATGTGCCCCATCACCGGGATACCTGCCGCAACAATGGCCCTGATCACATCGGCCATCTGGACGCCACCTTCAAGTTTGACCGCCTCGGCGCCCGCCTCTTTCAAAAATCGTCCGGCATTCCTGACGGCATCCTCAATGCTTGTCTGGTACGACAGGAAAGGCATATCACCGACGACAAGGGCGCTCTGGGTCGCCCGCGAAACGATCTTCGTATGGTAGAGCATCTCCTCCATGGTAACGGGAAGCGTGCTCGTCACGCCCTGGACTACCATGCCGAGGGAATCGCCGACAAGGATCACGTCGATCCCCGCCTGGTCCACGATCTGCGCCGTGGGATAGTCGTAGGCCGTCAGCATGGTGATTTTCTTGGCTTCGGCCTTTTTCTTGTAAAGATCGAGAATGGTGGTCTTTGGCATGTTTTTGGACCAAGGCAACCGCGTTGCCGTTTCCTTTCTGCTACCGCCGTTCCGTTACGCCGACACGGTCGGCTCGCTCCATAGTTACACCTCCGGCCGCGGATACAGCCCCGCCTCCTTCACGATGCCGGCAATGGCACTCTCCCACTCGATGGCCTGGATATGCACGCCCTTGACCCCGGGTGTCTCGAGGACCTGGTGGATCAATTCAACAGTGATCTTGAGGCCCTCCTGCTCCTGCAGTTCCCTGGCCTTTTTCTTGTCGTCCCCGGCAGCCGCCTTCGCCTTCATCATCCGGTCGATGAGCGGCTTCGGCACCGACACGCCGGCAACAGAGGCATCCATGTATTTCAGCATCATGCCGCTCCTCGGCACGATGATGCCGCCGAGGATCGCTGTCCGCTCATGGAGGCCCATGTTCACGATCTTTTTCATCTGGGAACGAAAGCCCTCGATATCGTAGATGCCCTGGGTCTGGATGAAGTCGGCCCCGGCATTCACCTTCTTCATGAGGTTCACGGGCCGGAAGTCGATGGGGTCTGCCATGGGCGTCCAGGAAGCGCCGATGAAATATTTCGGCGCCACTTCCAGGGGATCGCCGCCCTCCTGCAGCCCTTCATCGCGCATCTTCTTCAGGATGCCCACGAGCTGGCAGGTGTCCACGTCGTAGACGTTCTTCGCGCCGGCGTGGCCCTTGAGCCTGCCGGCGGCGCTGAAGTTCTGGTGGTCGCCTGCCAGGCAGAGGCAGTTCTTGAGGCCCAATGCCGCGGCGCCGAGAAGGTCAGCCTGCATGGCGATCCGGTTCCGGTCGCGGCAGGTCATCTGCATGACCGGCTCCAGGCCTTCCCGCAGGGCTATGGCTGCTGCTGCGATGCTCGATATGCGCACGACTGCCGTCTGGCAGTCCGTGATGTTCGCCGCGTCGCAGTGGCCCTTGAGTAACTGCGCTTTTTTCTCGACCTCATGGCCGTCGGCGCTCATGGGCGGCCCGAGCTCGGCCGTGACCGCGGGCTTGCCGCTGGCGATTACTTTTTCCAGGGTGCTTCCACTTTTCATTCGTTCCCTCCAGAAAGTTAACCACAGACACGAAAAAACAAAAGGCTTTGGACGCAGATTAACGCAGATGAACGCGGATTAAAAAATCAAAGGCTAATCTTCTTAATTTTGCCTCGCCGCGTCCCGTACCGTCCTTGCTGTATCCGCTGTTTCAGATGTTATCCGT
>DMKB01000058.1 GCA_003454665.1 Nitrospiraceae bacterium
AGGGACAAAAGGGCAAAAATCGGACGTGCCCCCCTGTGTTGAAAAATGTCCTGAAGCAAAGAGCGGTAAGAGGACAAAATTTCAAGGAGTCCGTTACCGGACCGGCGCCACCTACAAACGACCTGACGGCATGATCCTGTTCGACAACTCCCTGTGCATTGGATGCTACAAGTGTATCAAGGCATGTCCCTATGGCGTACGCTACATCGATCCTGCGGTACAACTGACGAGGGCGGACCGAGAAAAGGATTTCGGCATCGGGAAATGTACGTTTTGCGAGCATCGTGTCGACAAAGGCATCGAACCGGCATGCGTACAGTCGTGCCCCCATGGTGCGAGAACATTTGGTGATATGAATGATTCCACCAGCGAGGTCGCGAAGCTGATCAAACAATTCAAGCTGGACAAAAATCGTGACAAGACGACCCTCCTGCCTAAGGAAAAGACGAAACCCCATGTATTTTACATCGATCCTGACGGTGTGTTGGGCCGGTACACATTCGACCACAAGGATGAAAAGAAGAAAGCAGCCGAGTATCGCGACAATATTATATAGGGCAGGTCAACCCGAAAGGAGGCAGAAATGTCACAACTAACGCGGCGTAATTTTGTAAGGCTTGCTGTTGCAAGCGGTGCGCTGATTGCAGCCAATGAAGGGTTCGAGTCACAGGCCCTCGCGGGAACCATACGGACCCAGACGGGAAGAGATTTCTCTCCGGAAACAGGGACGGAACGAAAAGCTATCCCGACATCCTGCTGGCAGTGTGTTACCAGGGACTCCATGATCGGGTTCGTAGAAGACGGAAGGCTTGTCAAGCTGGAAGGCAACCCAAAGTCCATTCGGGGCGAAGGGTTCATCTGCGCACGAGGACAGGCCGGCATCAACCATGTCTATGATCCTGACCGGATTCTCTATCCCATGAAGCGTGCAGGAGCCCGTGGTTCCGGTAAATGGAAGCGGATTTCCTGGGACAAGGCCCTCAACGAGCTGGCAGGCAGGCTGAAAAAGCTCCGAGACCAAGGGCACCCCGAGAAATTCCTGTTCCACTACGGAAGAATGAAGGCAAGCTCCAGCGCGCTCATCAAGGGGACGTTTCTGAAGGCCTACGGGACAAAGACCATCGGGAATCACACCTCTATCTGCGAGGGAGGCAAGTGGAGCGCACAGGAAATGACCTGGGGCGGCCATTACGACAACTGGGACATCGACCGCACCAAGTTCATCCTGAATTTCGGCAGCAACATCCTGGAGACCCATACGAACCACATCCCCGTCGCACACCGGATCATGCGGGCAAAGGTTGATCGGGGTGTACGCATGGTGACCTTCGACGTACGGATGTCGAATACTGCCGCCAAGTCTGACGAATGGATGCCGATCAAACCGGGAACCGACCAGGCGGTACTCCTCGCCATGTGCAACGTGATTCTGAACAAGGGCCTCACGAAAGGCGCGGGCGCGGATTTTCTGAAATTCGTCAAGTGTACGGCAAAGCACGACGACTCCGTGGCTACAAAGATTGCCGCCCTGAAAAAGCACTGTGCCCCGTATACGCCGCAATGGGCGGCAAAAAAAAGCGGCGTACCGGCATCGAAGATCACGTCCCTGGCAGTCGAATTTGCCACGACAAAGCCTGCCTGTCTGCTAACCTACCGGGGTGCCGTCGCACATTACAACGGCAACGAGGCAGAGCGTGCAGCCCAGATGCTCGCTGCGATAACGGGGAACATTGACAACCCGGGAGGCAGGTGCAAGGCTGTCGGCGCCGGCTGGAAGTACCCCAAGGGACCGAAGGCGCCCAAGACAAAGGGGCTGAAGATCAATGATGGCCATCCGGACAAGGGGCACCCAGGACACGCGGCATACCCGACACACCATATGAGCCACTGGACCCTGAAGATGATCAAGGACGGCAGTGCAGGGAGGCCCGAGGTTGCCATGTGGTACTGCTACACCCCTGCCTACGCGAACGGTGAAACGAGCGAGAATATCAGGATACTGAAAGACGAGAAGCTGCTGCCCTTTGTCGTTGCTTCCGACCCCTTCTATGGCGATTCTACCATGTACACCGATATGATCCTGCCCGACGCAACGTATCTCGAGAGATGGGATTGTGAAGACATGGTCGACCCGAACCAGATCGGCGAGTACTACATCCGCCAGCCCCTGGTAAAACCTCTCGGTGAGGCACGGGACCTGGGTGATGTGGTCTGTGAGCTCGCTGAGCGGATGGGCTTTCCCTTAGGAGTCAAGAGCAAGGAAGACTTCGTGAAAAAGGCCTGTGAGAAAACACCGGGCGTCAAGGAAGCAGGCGGTTTTGAGTACATGAAAAAGCATGGGGTCTGGCACGACCCGAACGCAGAGCCGAGATTCTTCTCCTACAAGGAAGTGATCCTGGATCCAAAGAAGCAGGTATGTAAGGTTGGAGGTTATGTCTATACCGATCTCGAGGATCCGGAAGGAATCTGCCCGTACTTCGGTGACGACGTCCTGTATGACCGACAGGCCGGTGTATGGTGGCACTGGAGGGCGTCAAAGGCCAAGAACGCGCAAGAGGCAGGCAAGAAGGGCTTCTACAGCTCGAAGGGTGCATACAAGGGTTACGTGGGAACGAAGCTTGGGAATATCGTGTATGCCGGATTCAGGCCTGACAAGATCAATAAGTCGGGTTTCCTCGAATTGTACTCCGAGCCGCTCAAGAAAAAGGGCTTTAATCCCCTCCCGACGTGGATGGAGGCGCCCGAACATCAGAAGATGAAGTCGAATGAGCTGATCCTGACGACCTTCAAGGTCTGTGTGATGACCCATTCCCGGTCCACGAACTGCAAGTGGCTGACCGAGATCTACCATGAAAACCGTGCATGGGTAAACTCGAAGACCGCCTCTGCCAGGGGAATCAAAGACGGTGACAAAATCACGGTCAAATCAGCAGTGGGATCATTTAAAACGAAGGCACATGTTACGGAAAACATCGTGACCGGAGTTGTTGCTGTCTCTCACCACCTCGGGCATTGGGCGTATGGACGGTATGCTTCCGGGAACAAGGCCCCCCTGGGCAGAGATGATGATCCTGATCTCAAACAGCAATTCTGGAATGTCTACGGCACCCATCCGAACTGGGCGATACCGAATGCGCCGGACCCCATTAACGGACAGCAGCGATGGATGGATACGGTCGTAACCGTTAGGAAGGGGTAACCAGTGAAACATGCCTTGCAAATAAATAATGAAGTAGTGATTGAGCTGACCCTGCAGCGGAGCACGGTCTATGGCTGTCTGGCCAGGATCTACCGGAAAGAAATAACGGCAGACTTCCTCCCGTCGATACGGGACCCCCAATTCCTGGGGGTCCTCTCTGATCTGGGGTCAGGGCTGGATGCCGCGTGGTTCCAACGGCCGGAGGGTGCAGTAATAGAAGATCTGGCCATTGAGTACGCCAGACTGTTCCTGGGCCCTGATAAGCACATATCACCCCATGAATCCATACATCATGAGCGGGGAGACGGCGACTGGGGGAGTTTCTGGGGCGCTTCCACCGTTGACGTGAAGAAATTTATTGAAGCGGCCGGAATGCAGTACCGGGAAGATTATCGTGATCTGCCCGACCATATCAGCGTGGAACTGGAGTTCATGCAAAAAATCACCGAAGGGGAAAGGAATGCATGGGAAGAGGAAGACACGGCCGGGGCGCTCTATTGCTTGAATATGGAGAAGCAATTTCTCGAAGAGCATCTTGTGAAATGGATCCCCCGATTCTGTGACGCGATAACTTCCCAGGCAAAGCTGCCATTCTATCGGGAAATGGCCACCATAACGAAGCGTTTCATTGCATTCGAAAAAGAAAATATTGATGCCTATATTTCCGAAGCGCACCGTGGAAAGAGGAGATGACGGGGTGAAAACGGTTACCGCGGACTTTGAAAGCCTGCTCAACGCGTCCGTAACGGTGCATGGGCATCTCTGTCCCGGCCAGGTCCTGGGCGTACGGATGGCGATGTATGGGCTCGGCAGGATAGGCGTACAGGACCCAAAGGGTGCAGACAGGAAAAAGCTTTATCTCTTCGTAGAAATAGACCGATGCGCCACCGATGCCCTGCAGTCTGTTACCGGATGCAGTCTCGGCCACCGGACGATGCGGTTTATCGATTACGGAAAAATGGCGGCAACATTCGTAAACCTTGAGTCAGGCAAGGCAGTGAGAGTGGTTGCACGAGAAGATGCCCGTGAGAAGGCCAAAGAGTACTTTCCGGAGAGAGAGAACAAATATGACTGTCAATGTGAGGCGTATAAGGTAATGCCTGATGAAGAACTCTTTTACCATGAAGAAGTGACGGTGAATATCGAACCACAGGACATGCCGGGAAGGCCGCTCAGCAGGGTTCAGTGCGCGTCGTGTGGCGAATCGGTACAGGACATGAGGGAGATACGGGAGAATGGAAGGTTTCTCTGCAGGTCATGTGTGCACGGCAGGTACTATCGACTTGAAAACGCAGCTCTTAGTAAATGATATGGTGATTCCCTTGAATGATTTCACCCAGCTGTATATTGGAAATATACTGAAGGGCATTGCTACGTCTCTTGGGTGCTGGGGGAACAAAATCAGTATGGACATAGCTCCGGAAGGGCTCAATCTCTATTCTGAGGATGCCGGTGTGCAAATCAAAAAGAAGGAATTTGCCCGGGAAATTGTGGAGAGTACGGTCAAGGGAATGCTCTCCCCCCTGCAGGGTGTCGTCTGGCTTGGAAAGGTCACGATCATAACAAGAGAGTGAGATGTTTTACCTGCCGCTATGCAAAAAAGCCATAACGGAGTAATGATCTCAGGGAATCCATGACGTGAAATAACGGCGATTCAAAGGAAACAATTATGTTGTCGGTTCACGATACATACGGGAGAACAATTGATTATATGCGTATCTCGGTTACTGATCGCTGTAATCTCAGATGCATCTATTGCATGCCCTCAGGGGGAGTTCGGCACATTCCCGGAAAAGACATCCTGGAGGATGAAGAGATTGCACAAATAGTAACCAGCGCAGCACGCCTTGGCTTGAGAAAAATACGGCTCACGGGCGGTGAGCCGTTACTTCGAAAGAACCTGCCTTTCCTGATTGAATCTCTGAGTGCCATCGACGGGATCGAAGATATCGGCATTACGACCAACGGTCTCTTGCTGAAAAAATATGCTCCTGTCCTTGCCGCAGCAGGACTGAAAAGGGTCAATGTCAGCCTTGATTCGCTCCGAACCGAGAGATACCGGGAGATAACCAGAGGTGGAGATATTCGGGATGTTTTTGAAGGAATGTATGAGGCCGAGAAAGCGGGATTGCTGCCGATCAAGATCAACATGATTCCCATACGGGGAATTAATGATGCTGAAATAGAGGATTTTGCGAGGTTAACGACCTATACGCCCTATCATGTACGATTCATAGAATTCATGCCGATCACGCCGGGGAAACTCTGGGCGGAGAAACGATATGTACTGACCGGTGAAATAAAGGAGAGAGTTTCTTCGCTCGCACCGATAATGCCGGTAAAAGTGAGAAAATCAGGACCTGCACGATATTTCAGATTTGAACATGCGCCTGGGGTACTTGGATTTATCAGCCCTCTAACACACCACTTCTGCAGCTCATGCAACCGTCTCAGGATGACCTGCGACGGGAAGCTGCGGCCGTGTCTCTTTTCTGAGACAGAGGTTGATGTAAAATCTGCGATCAGAAATGGGGCTTCGGACCGGGAGATTGAACGATTGTTGAGGCGCTCTATAGAAATAAAACCGGAAGGGCATTTGCTCCTCCGTTCTGAAACATCATTCGATCATCTGAAGCCCATGTCGAGAATTGGTGGATAGATCGGGTGCTTCAAAGGGATTTCGCATGGAGATACGATCAAAGTTCTGGATCGAAATAGATCAAGAGCCCGCCTTCGGCAGGGGGCGGCGCTTCCTTCTTGAGGCTATAGACACCCATGGCTCCATAAATCAGGCAGCAAAGGAAATTAATATCTCTTACCGGAAGGCATGGAGCTATATCAAAACGATGGAGAGTCGGCTTGGCATAAAGCTTGTTGAGCGGTATGTCGGCGGGCGAAACGGGGGGGGCGCGTTTCTCACCGATGAGGCAAGGGAATTTCTGGAGAAATATAAAATAATGGAGGAAGGATTGAGGGAGATCGTTGATGAACGATTCAGGCACGTATTCCACAGGTAGGGTCAAACGGGTCCTCTGGGACATATCAGGGGCTTTCGGGGATATTGGTGTCATTGCTCCGATGGTTTTCTCCTCGGTCTTGGGATCCACTATTCCCGGGTCGGCATCGTGCGCGTGATCAGGCATGTTGGATAATGACACTCTTCACAGGAGGCGTACCCATGTGTGAAACAGGATATAATGAAAGGGAGAGAACAAGTATTAAAACAATTCCCGTAACAGAATCAATCGGGATGGTTCTTGCCCATGACGTAACAGAGATTATACCGAATGAATTCAAAGGCAGGGCGTTTAAGAAAGGCCATATCGTTAAAAAGGAGGACGTCTGCCATCTGCAGAGACTCGGAAAGGAAAAACTCTTCGTGTTAACAATCTCGGAAGAGGAGATGCACGAAGATGAAGCAGCGTATGCTCTTGCGTACGGCTTACAAGGTGAGGGAGTAGCGCTGCAGGGAGAGCCTAAGGAAGGGAAGATTAATCTTATTGCGGAGAGAGATGGCCTTCTCAAGGTAGAGAACAATGCGCTCCTTCAATTGAATATGCTTGGCGATGTGATGTGTGCCACCCTCCACTCAAATAGCTTCGTGAGAAAAGGGCAGGTAGTTGCCGGTACAAGGGCAATCCCCCTTGTTGTAAAAAAGGGGTTAATTCAAGAGGCAGCAAGAAATATGCAGGAAATCAATGGGTGTGGAGTCATCGCAGTTAAGGAGTTGAGAAGACCGAGGGCGGGAGTGGTTATAACCGGAAACGAAGTATTTTACGGCAGGATACAGGATGCCTTTGCGCCGATAATTTCTCAAAAGATCGAGGCCTACGGGGGTGAAGTCGTCGGCATATATTATGCTCCCGATGATGCTTCAGTTATTCAAGAAAGGCTCAGAGAATTGCTGGATGCGGGCGCAGACCTCCTGATAACGACGGGTGGCATGTCCGTCGATCCTGATGATGTAACACGCTTTGCGATACGAGACCTCGGCGCAGACGATATCGTCTACGGTTCTCCGGTGCTCCCGGGTGCGATGTTTCTGATAGCGTACCTTCGAAATGCGAAATGCGGAATTCGGAATTCGGAATGTACGTCGTCACACTCCGCACTCCACACTCTACACTCCGAAATTCCCATCCTCGGCATTCCCGCCTGCGGTATGTATCACCAGGTCACGATCTTCGATCGCGTTCTGCCAAGGGTCCTTGCTGGAGAGCACATCGGCAGGAAAGAGCTTGCAGCGTTGGGCCATGGGGGATTATGTCTGCACTGCGAAGAGTGCAGATATCCTGTCTGTCCCTTTGGAGCGTGAACCGAATACGAAGCGAGAATTGTACTATTGTTAATTATGGGGAGGAACATACGATGAAGCAGAAGAGATTGTTCGCCATTATCGGGATGGTTGTTGTCATGAGTACGGCGTGTGCCGCTACAAAAAAGACCGGACCTCAAGAAATACCAAGAATGACGAAGGAAGAACTCAAAGCGAATCTTGATGGTGGTAGCATTGTGATCATAGATGTTCGCATTCCAAAAGACTATGACAACAGTGATAAAAAGATTCGAGGCGCTGTTCGTGAAAATCCCATGGATGTGAGATACTGGACGGCGTATCCAAAGGATAAGACCATTGTTCTCTACTGTGCTTGACCTCGCGAGGAGACAAGTGTCCGTGTGGCACGAGAAATCAAGGAACTAGGATATAAAACGGTTTATGCTCTCAAGGGGGGATGGAACGAATGGCAGGCGTCAGGATATCCGATGGAAGAAAAGTAATATGGCGTAATTTTTTTCTCGAAAATCAATTTGCCTCATCGTAATGCTATTCAATTACCTGTGATGCTTATATGCTGAAAATAGGCACACAGGGGCATCCTTTGACACGACGGTAAGCGAGGGTTTATGCGCATGAAGGCGTTCTTATCCATAACAGGAAGTATTACGCTCGTGTTTCTTTTCTCTTTCAATAGTCTCCTCCACGGGGCTGAGAAAAGGGCGCCGCCCTTCACGTTACACGATGTTGATGGGAATACCCGGAAGCTTTCGGATTTTGCGGGCAAAGTTGTTGTTATAGATTTTTGGGCGACATGGTGCCATGAGTGTAAGGATTCTTCGCCGGAATTGGAGAGGGTATACAGGAACTATAAAGACAGAGGTGTTATCCTTTTGGGAATCAGTCTTGATGAGGGGAGGAGCGCCGTCAAGAAGGTGAAAAAATTCAGCGATAATCTTAATCTAACGTATCCAATGCTCATGGGCGATAAAAAGACCGCTCGAGCGTACGCGATACGAGGAATCCCAGCGACCTATATCCTGGACAAGAATCACATTATCGTGAAGCAATACATGGGCGCCTTATTCGGACTGGGTGATATGATATCCTCGCAGATTGAGAAACTTCTGGAATAGTTCCCGCAGGGCAGGGATTGAGAACTTCATGAATTGGAGAGTCGCGTTCCCCATAATGGATGGTCAGTGAACCATCATATACGATCAATCTCTCTCGTCACGCGATGTAGTACTTTCCAGCGCCTGTATCGCCTCTCCACGCCGGGGTTTTTTGCGGGGGCAAAGGTTTCGCCGGCGGAAACCAGTTTTTTTATGTCTTTCGCCGACCAGGTTCCCTGCTGCATGCCGGCAAGGAGCGCCGCGCCCATGGCCGAAACTTCCTTCTCCGGGCTTACGGTGATGCTCTTTAACAAGATATCAGCCTGTACCTGAATGAGGTATTCGAGGGAGGAAAGCCCTCCGGATATTGAGAACGAACGGGGCTCGATTCCCGCTTCCCGGATCGCTTCGGCGATATCCTCCATGAAAAAGGTGATGTTTTCAACGGCTCCCCGCACGATATCAGCCGAGGTGCTTTCTGTGGTGAGGCCGTGCATGGCAGTGGAGATGCCGCTCTCCCAATGAGGGGCACCGGTGCCGTTGATCCCGAGAAAGGCAACGACGTCCGTCGCCGCCTTCCAACAAAGATCGTCGACCTCTGCGTAGTCCCCGAAGAGGTGGAGCCGGTTCCGGAGCCATTCCAGTGCGTCGCCCACGGCGTTTACGCTCCCTTCGAGCAGGTAGTATTGGTCAGCGTCCGTCGAGTACTGGATCGAGGCCATCAATCCCTTTGCCGGCGCCAGTTCGCTTCCCGTGTTTACCATGAGGAAACCACCGGTGCCATAATTGATCCCGCCATCGCCTTTTTCGAGCACCCCGAGCCCGGTCATTGCCGCTTGCTGATCTCCTGCGCATGCGAGAAGAGGCGCTTTTCCCGAGGGTATCTGCACGGGACCAAAGGCATGAACCGTCGGACGAATTGCCGGGAGACGGATGCCGGAAAGGCTAAAAATCTCCATGAGTTCTTTGTCCCACTCGAGGGAAAGGATGTTCAACAACTGGGTACGGGCCGCATTTGTGTGGTCGATGACGGCACGGGGATCGCCGGTGAGACGCTGAACCAAAAAGCTGCTGAGCGTCCCGAAGACCGTTGATTCCAGCTGTGCGGCGGGAATGTTTTCCTTGAGCCAGCGGAACTTGGAAGCGGAATAGTACGGCGTAAGCGGCAGCCCCGACAAATCGAAAATGCGGGCTTCGCGGGCTGAAAGCGTGTCGAGAAAATCGACCCCCCGGGTATCGCGCCAGCTGATGAGCGGCGAGAGGGGTTCGCCCGTCGATTCATTCCAGGCCAGGCAGGATGATCTCTGGCAGGACAGTCCGACTCCCAGGACGGCCTGGCCGGCAGACGAGATCGCCTGTGCCGATTCGTTCAGGACATCCGTAACCGAGGTCAGTATCTCGATGGGGTCCTGCTCTACCTGGAGCCCCTCCCGGTATGGCGGCCCGAGGTTTTTCCGCGTTGAGAAAACGACCTGCCCTTCGGTGCCGAGTACGAGCGCCTTGGTTGAACTGCTCCCCTGGTCAATGCCGATGAAACAACCCTGTGTCATGAGAACCGCCCTCCGGATTTGAGTCGTATTGTCAAAAGTTTTGCCACAGAGCACACAGAGGACGCAGAGAACTGCTTGAAAAATAATACATTACAAACATCCTCTGTTCCCTCCCTCTCTGCGTATTCTTAAGAATCTCGTAATTACCCCGCGGCCGTACCGCGCCTCGCGGGACTGCGGGGTGTCGCGTTATCATAAGTCACGCCAGGGCGTGACTGCCGGAGGGTCTCCACCTTTTAATAATCTTTGCGTGAAGAATTTAATGGTGATTCCCTATTTCTTAATGTATTCTTTTATCTGTTCTATTTTTCTGCTTCTCTCTGCTTTTCTCTGTGTGCTCTGTGGCTAACTGTCCTTTTTTTCATGGGGCTTTTGACAGTACCATTTGAGTGTATAGCGTCTCTCCTTTGCTATTGCCATTGTATACGTTACGGCGGGGCTGGTCAAAGGATTCTTTCATCAAGCCACATGTTGGTTGAAAGATGAAGGGAAAAATGCTACTATGATCGAACTTCTTCTCAGATCTGTTCCGGCGGTACTGTAATCCACACGTGGCGGGCCGGGATGCTGCATTGCCGCTAAATCCCGCACTTCCTGCTCACGTGCTCACCGTAACGTGCTGTCTTTTGATAAGCTGCTTGCACACGAATACGATATGGATGCCCTATGCGCGTACAGAAGGTATTGGCAGAGTTACAGGATTTCTATGTTCTTGCCGTGCGATCTCTCGTCGGGATCTTCCGGAAGCCCCTGTATGTTCGCGAGACGGTGGAGCAGATGGACTACGCCGGTGCGGGCTCGTTCGTCATTGTCTTTCTGGTTTCCCTTTTTATCGGCATGGCCCTGTCTCTCTCGATCTCCACCGAGCTTGCCACGATGGGATTGAAGATGTACACCGGCAAGATTGTGGGGATCGCGATAATCAGAGAGGTCGGCCCCGTCGCGATTGCCCTCAGTTTCGCGGGTCGGGTCGGCTCAGGAATGGCCTCGGAAATAGGCTCCATGGTGCTCGGCCATCAGGTGGACATGCTGCGGGTCTTCGGCATGGACGTGGTCAAAAAGCTCGTCACGCCGCGAGTCGTGAGCGCGACCCTTATGCTGCCACTTCTTACGGTCATCGGTGATGCAGCCGCTCTCTTCGGAGGATACTATATTTCGGTCTTCGTGAGCCACCAGAGCGGCTCCTTTTACTGGAGCCAACTTGCGGCGGTCATGAGTTTTAAGAATCTATTCATAGGCCTTGCGAAGCCTTTTCTGTTCGGCTATCTCATCGCCGTGATAAGCTGCTACATGGGCCTTGCCACGCGGGGAGGGGCCCGGGGATTACGGGAGGCGACGACAGCGGCGGTCGTGCTGTCGACCATCATGATTCTTGTGGCGAACTTCATTCTTATACGTCTTCTTTTTCTTGTCCTGGGGATGGACGCATGATAGAACTCGAGAACATCAGCCTGGCGTACAACAACCACCGCGTGCTGGATGGCGTCAGCTTTACCGCGCAGTTCTGGGAGCGGCTTGCGATCCTCGGCGGAAGCGGTGAAGGCAAGACCACGATTCTCAAGATCATCCTCGGCCTGATACGACCCGATGCGGGACGGGTCGTCGTCGACGGGCAGGACATCACGGGTCTGTCGGAATCCCAACTGCGGAGCGTCCGGAGAAAATTTACCATTGTGTTTCAGGAAGGGGCGCTCTTTGATTCAATGAACGTGAAGGAAAACGTCGCGTTCTGTCTTCGGGAGCAGGGGGGGTATTCCGATGAAGAGATCGACAGGCAGGTGGAAACGCTCCTGAAACGGGTCGGCATCGAGCGGGCCATCGACCTGATGCCCGAAGAACTGAGCGGCGGCATGCAGCGCCGCGCCGCGATCGCGCGGTCCCTTGCGGCGTGCGAACCGCGGATGATGCTCTACGACGAGCCGACGACGGGGCTTGACCCGCTCACCGCAGAAAATATCTGCGGTCTCATCAATGACCTGTCATCGGGTGACCCGGGGGAACGGAAGGGGAACATCATCGTGACCCATGACGTCGTGACCGCTTCGAAAGTGGCCGACCGCTTTCTCTACCTGAAAGAAGGCAGGGTCATCTTTGACGATGATCTGCCGGCGCTGTTGAACACGGACGATCCGGAACTCAGGAAGTTTATCAATTCGCTTCTCTTGATCGGCAAGGAAGCATATCCCACCGGGGGGTGATTCATATGTATGATTACAGACAGCAGCTAACGTGGGCGAAATTGCGGGTAGGCGTTGTCGTCACGGCAGCGCTCGCGGTCCTTTTTTTGGCGATCCTCTTTGCCGGTGATATTGCAAAAGTGTTTTCGCCCCGGATGTCTATCTACGCTGCATTCCAGGACGTAAAAGGCCTGCGCGCAGGCGCCCCGGTGTGGTTTTCCGGCGTACAGGTCGGCTCGGTCCGGTCCCTCGCATTCACCGCCGATGAGAAGATCATTGCCACTCTCTCTATCGAGAGCGACGTCCTGCAATATCTCAGAAAAGACTCCCGGGCAAGCATACTCACCTTAGGGCTTCTCGGCGACAAGTATGTGGAGATCAGCGTGGGCTCACAAGGGGCCGGCGCCCTTCAGCCCGAAGATGTGATTGCGGGCGTGACGCGGCCTGAGATCGGCGAGGAGTTGTCGCAATTTGTGGACAGCGTCGAGCGCGGCACGCTCGGGAGGCTTCTGCAGGAAGACACGCTCTACCGTGATCTCGCGGCGTCGGCAAAGGACATCCGCCGCTTCGCGAGGTCCCTGAAGACATCGAACGGAACGCTCAAGAGAACGATCGAGGACCCGGCCGTCTATGAACGGTTTCTCAGTGCCTCAAAATCACTCGACACCTTCACCCGGAGGCTTTCTGAATCAAAGGGGACGGTGCACAAATTGATCGAGGATGAAAGCCTGTATAAGAACATGAACGCCGCGGCGGCAAAGCTGAATTCCGTCCTCGAGAAAATCGACAAGGAAGAGGGGCCGATCGGGAGCATGGTCAGTGACGGGGAACTGAAAAAAGAATTGCGCGCGACGCTAAAGGGTTTGAACGCCCTCGTAAAAGATATCAAGAAGGACCCCAAAAAATATTTTGAGTTCAGTGTGTTTTAATGCATCTACCGTGCCCCCCTGTGGCGGGGAATGCTGAGCCGCCTGCGGCTCAGCCCCCCGGGACCGTTAGAACGTCAGTTTCTTTACTATTCGGTGCACGTTGAGGGTGACTGTCTTCGCCGGCTTATAGGTCACCTTCACTTCAACCTCCGCGCTCTTCGTCCCTTTCGGCAGTTCCGTTATGAACCGTTCGGTCGTGGTTTTGCGCGGGGGAAGCGTGAGGTCGAGGATTTCCTTTATCTGCCATGCTCCCATCCGATGTTCACCGTCAAGATCGAGCCCGATCTCCCAGTACTCTTTTCTTCCCATGGCTATGACTTTTCCTTTATTCGTCTTCGCGGTCACTTCCAGGACCACTTTTGCCGACCAGAGTCAGCCGTCGGGGATCCGGTGCCCTGCCTTGTTCGTCAGGCCGATGTCTACGATGGCCGTCGGTATCCATTTGCCGGGATGGAGCTTGATGCCCATTGCCTGGACATCGAGACCGATCCCTTCTTTCACGATACCGACCTGATAGGCGCCGGGGAAGGTATGCCCTCGTTTTTTCTTCCCCATATGACAGGCCTGGCATGTTTCGGTGCCGCCATTGCCGCGGTATGCATCCTGGTAGCTTCCGTAGAGCGTGTTGCATCCGATGGTGTCTCCGTCAGGCGGCGTGTAGATTCCATGGCACTGGCCGCAGAATACGGACCGTGAGATCTCTGTGGTCTTTTCTGTCTTATGAGCGCTGGATTTTCCACCCTTCGGACCGTAGAATACGCCTGGCCGGGGATCGCCTCTCACGTTCTTTGCAACCTTGATCATGGTATTGTGGCAGATGATACAGTTGACGTTCAGCTTTGCAAGCTTTTTCTTTGCCGCGTTCTTCTTTGATCTGCTCTTTGCATCTTTCGCGGTTATGATGAGGCTGGCGATTTCCTTGGCGAGCGACTCTGAGGCGTCCTTGATCTGTGGTGCGTGGCAGCCCATGCACCGCAACAGGTGCTCCTTGCTCATAGGTTCATCATATTCCTTTCCGACGCCCACGACGATGAAGTTACGTATGCCGCCGAGGGAATGGACAACTGACTGCGAATGGTAGGATGCTTCCCATTCCTTGTGTACGGTACCGTGGCATGACTTGCACTTGTCTACGGAGTACGCCTTGGTAAGCTCATCGAGCGTTTTGTATTCCCCCTGTGCCGTGAGCGGCAGTGCAAGGAGAAAGACGACGCATATCCATCGAAACGGTTTCATGGCTACCTCCTGTTCAGTGAGTGTTGATGCAGATCGACCTTTTGATTGGTTCATATGTCGAAGGGCAGGTGTCCCGCCCCCTTCCCGACTACGCATGAATAATTGTTTCAGAATTTCAAAACTGAAGGATTACAGAGATACTTTCTCTAGACTACTAACTAAAGTATAGCGAAGGAAAGGGAGACATGCAAGAAGATCGAAAGCATTATTGCTTCCTACCATAGTTTCAAGTTTAAGAGTAATGCAGATAGGGGATTTGGCATACCGGTGCACGGGTATACAATGTTGGGAGAAAGCCGACGTGCTGCAAAAACACTACGTATTCCCCGCCGTGCGGAGAGGCTGTACACGAGGCAGGAGCGAGGCGAGAACGAGCAACGAATACAGAAGCGGGCAAGGAAGCGCAGCGAGAAAAAGAACAACCGCCCTTATGGAGCCTACATGGTGCGGACCCTTTTTCGGCGCAGCTTTTTCTTCCCGTGGCTGGACGGGTTGTCGGTGATCGTGAGGGAACCGTCATTGCCGTGGCCTATGTAGATCGTGTACTGAGGCGTAAACATCCTTCCCTCTCCATTATAGATACGCAGCACCTTCTTGACGTACCGTTGCGTTTCCCGGTAGGGAGGGACCGTCCCCCATTGTCGGACCGCCGTTTCCCCCGCATTATACGCTGCCAGAGTGAGCCTCAGGTTCCCTTCGTATCGGTCCATCAGGTATCTCAGATATTTCACGCCGCCATTGATGTTGTCCCGTGGATTGAAGGAATTCTTGACCTTCAGTTCCGCCGCAGTCCGGGGCATGAGCTGCATCAGCCCCATGGCGCCTTTTCGCGATAAGGCGTAGGGATTAAAATTCGACTCGACACTGACGATCGCCTGCACGAGCGACGGATCAACGCCGTATTTGCTGCAGGCCGACTGAATAAGAGCATCATAGGTGTTCGGTAACTTGCCGGAAGGGGTGAAGGAACGGGCTTGCGTTGCAGGTCCGGAGGTGTTCTTTTTTTTGGGAATCCTGAGGGGCTCCCGTTTAACGCGTTTGTATTTTTTTCCGCTCGTGACGTTCGTAAAATGCACGACGCCGTTTTTGTCCGTATATTGATAAATATCGGCATTGGCCGGGAACACCCAGAGGCAGGAGAACATGAACGCTATGAATACTACCGCCGCTTTATACGACACCGGAATTCTCCCCGCAGGTAACTAAAATATGTTGCGGAAACAAATTTTCACTTAAATTATATCGTATCAGCAGTTGCCCTGTCAACCTAAGAATTACATAAAATTACAGGCACTTCCGCGTATCTTGTCCGCTCAGAGGAAGAGAAATTTCTGAAACGATGCATGCCTCGTCATTCGAGAGGAGGGATAGGGACAGGAGGCAGACATGCCTGGGGATTGGTTGATTGGTTTTGTTTTAGGAGCTTACGCCCAATATGAGGAGAAAGGGGGAAGTGGAGAGAGAAACGGGGAGTAAATCTCAAAACGTTTTTTAAAGACGCAGCCCAACGTACGAAATCTTTTTCTCCCTTTCCCCGTCTTTCTTCACCATTTCTCCTGACGCACTTCGCATGTGCACCTGCCCCGAAGGGGCCATATCTTCCGCGCTCAGGCGCAGTCCCGGACGATGCGTAGCGCTTTTAGAATGGCAAAAATGCAGAATGTTCTTGACTTTTCAGGGCATGTAGACTATTATCATTATCTCATCGCGGGGTGGAGCAGTCTGGTAGCTCGTCGGGCTCATAACCCGAAGGTCAGAGGTTCAAATCCTCTCCCCGCTACCAATCACAATTAAGGCTTGCATAAATGCAAGCCTTTTTCTATTCATGATTCTTCTCTCCGAAGAACAGAATCCTCTAACATTGACAACTCCCGCAGCCGAGGTTGAAAGCACCAGCAGGGTCTTGCTGTTCTGATTGGAACAATCCAAGAAGAAGGAATGTTCCCTTCGGCACACCGCATCAAAACTCCATTCAACATGACGTTGTTTTCCTTAGAAAAATCCATCGTTGATCGTTTGGTATGGTTATTGCTCAACGTATACGGTGTAGGGCAGGTCATCTGAAAAAGAATATGCTTGCGAGTGTAATGTTATGCGGAAATCTGATCTTTTTTGACATATAGCATTAATCGGTCATCGGCTTCGCTCACGGAAACGCATTCTCTGATGCCGGGGTCTCATGGAAAGCAAACAGGCACAATTGGGAAATCTGGAGTTGGCAGTAATGAAAGTGCTTTGGGACTCAAAGGAGGCGCTCGAGGTGAAAGAAGTCGTCGATCGTCTTCGAGAGGACCGAGCATACACGACGGTCATGACCACGTTAAGCCGCCTTCATAAGAAGGGCTATCTTCATCAGAAAAAAGAGGGACGGTCGTTTCTCTACAGTCCGCGGATCAGCCGGGATACGGTCCTCAGGAAGATCATCACCCCGGTGGCGAATTTTCTCTTCAATGGCGACATCCGTCAAATCGTCCCCCATCTTCTCGGAATGGATCGGGAGCTGAGTGAGAGGGAACGGAGCGAGCTGCGGGAGATATCGGATGACATAAAGGATGAGGTCGATGAGTAATGTGCTCTTTCATATTGTGGTGGGGGCAATCGTGATGACCGCGCTGTGGTCAGTCCTCGCGTGGATGTTGGTGACGCTGTTCAGGCTGCATTCCCCGGTGGGAAGATTCATCGTGTTTCTGGTTCCTCTCGTCGCGGCGTTCGTCGCCCGGGTGCGGCTTTCTCCCGGCCTTACGACCGAGATAGCCATCGTCTGTGTTTCCGTGGCCCTCGTCTTCCTGGGGAGAGATGTTCTGCAGTACCTTTTTCTCAAGAAACACCTCGAGACTGAGGCTGAATCGTCAGAGTATCTGCAGGCGATTGTCAATGAACTTGCACAGCCGCTCCGGATCCCGTCGCCGCGGGCGCTGGTATCGAATAGTTCCCGCGTGAGCCCCTTCACGGCGGGCGTCGGCAAACCGTTCATTATCATGCCGTACTCTCTGCTCACTACTTTAACGGAGAGTGAACTCAGGGTCCTGCTGACCCATGAGATGGCGCATATCCGGCGGAAAGACATCCTCTGGAAATGGATTCTTCGATTTCTCAGGCATCTCTCCTTTTTGAATCCCGTTGCTTCATGGTCCTACGGGCAGCTGAACCTGTCCCTGGAGCAAGGGTCTGACCGCCTTACCATTGCGGTGACAAAGAAGCCGGGAACACTCGCGCGGACATTGATGAAGGTGGAAAAATACGTATCACTCGTCTCCAAACAGGGCGCAACACCAATCCCGGCGGTAATTTCCCGGGCTGACTCCTATCTTCCGACACGGATCCGCGCTCTCGGTACGGCGAAGGTGAAACAGCATGCGCTGGTTATAATCATGAAGGTGGTGTTCATTTTTGCCATATTCCGTTTTATCTGTTTCCGGCCGGTAAAGATATGGTTGGCACTGTTTTCCTGAGGAGTGGAGGGTATTTTTTTAGCCTGAAATACTATCGCGATAGTATTTCAAAGGGCAGATAAAACCCTATAAAAAAGAGAGCAATGCTGTTGACACAACCGTTCAAAAGGAGGAAAGGGAATGAACAAAGATCGTATTCAGAGGGAAAAGGGCAATGAAGACGAATGCCGAGGAACAGTTGAAGAAACGGAAAAGGAGTGCAGTACCTTCTCACGGAGAGGTTTTTTACATGCTGCAGGCGCCATTGGCGCGGCCGCGGCCTTTGGAGGAATAAGCACGAAACTCTTCGCCCAGGAAGCCGGGTCTGCGAGCGATTCAATGCTTGCCGTCACCGTACTCGGGAGCGGCGGTCCCATGGTCACCGTTGATCGGGCTTCGCCCGGCTATCTGGTGTATGTCGACGGAGTGCCACGCATCATGATGGATGGCGGTGGGGGAACGTGCCTGAGCCTAGGGCAAGGCAGGATCGTAAACCTCGAACGTCTCGATATGTGGCTGTTTTCCCACCTTCATATCGATCACTGCGCCGAGTTCCCGGCCATCATGAAGTCCATGTACTATCTGCGCAGAAGTTACAACACCAATAATCCGTTGACGATCATCGGCCCCGAGGGGGGAGGAAAGTTTCCGAGCACAACAGCGTTCGTGGATAGGATGTTCAACCCCGAAAGCGGGATCTTCGCGTACCTCCACGACTTCCTGCAGGCCGTGTACGCGCCGCCGATGAAGCTGGAGACCCGGGATGTTCCCTACGACTACACTGTGGTCACCGACCCCCAGGTGGTTTTTGAAAAGGACGGGATCCAGATATCCTCCATTCCGGTCATGCACGGGCCGGACCTTACCACGCCTTCCGTGGCGTTTCGTGTCGATTATGGAGGAAAATCGATCACGTACTCAGGGGACCTGAATTCCGACACGGGTAACCTTCTCACGCTGGCGATGGGAAGCGATGTGCTGATCTACGATGCGTCACTGAGCCCGGCGCAGCGGATAGAGCCGCCTGACCTGTACCATTCTCTCCCGGGAGAGATCGGGAAGACAGCCCAGGAAGCAGGTGTTCGCAAGCTGGTTCTCTCCCACTTCATGCCGCCTTACACGGACAGAAAGACTCAGGAGATTGTCGATGGTGTAAAGCGCTTCTATACGGGAGAGGTGGTTCTCGCGAAGGATCTGCTCACCGTCACTGCTGGCTAGCTTCGCTCATTTTCGGAAGGGCGCGGAAGCGCCCTTCCTTTCATAAAGTTGCACAGTGGCCTGTTCCGGACACCCCCTGTTCCAATATGATCCCTAGGGAACAGGATAGTGTCGTTTTTATCAAGAATTATCAGCAGGATAAGGGGTGTGCATTTTGGTATCGCTCTTGCTTTGTGTACTATTTGACTATCCCGGAAACAGAAACGATAGTCAATGAACGGAGCGCAGGGTCTGAGGGAACAGAGGGTTATGATATACTATAAATTATAATTTGATACCCAGAGTTGTTCAACGTGCAATTCCCTGCAACGTGTTGCCTTACTGTTCATGATCCAATAATGGTCAACTCTTGTGTCCGTTCACTATGCCTCCTCCAGGGGAGGGAACGAGAAGGGAGGCCTTGCGGGTAACGGTGAGAGGCTTCTTATCCCGAAGAGGTACGAACAATCGCTTTCAGAATCTTAACCCGGACAAATCGGGATCAAATTCATTTTCACCACGAAGAACAGGTCATTCACGAAGACGAATGAGAAACCAGAGATTTTTTATTTTTAGTGCCTTGAATTTTTTCGTGCTCTCAGTGTGGCCTGTGGCCATCGTGACCTTCGTGGTAAATGTTCCTGTCATTTTGTGCAGAGCTTTATTTGTCAGCAACTCAGTTGTAGTTGGAATCCATCGAGGGGGGTACGCTTGTGCCGAGACTGCACGCCAGGATAGAGACACGATTGTCGGCACGATGTTTTTACAACAATAACGGAAACACGCACGAGGAAAACGTGATCCTTTCACGCGTGAGCCTGGGTGGGGCCCTGATCGAGGGGCTCCGGCACTATACCAGCGATACAATGGTCGTCATCAAGCCGGAACGTTCCGGGCTCACTGACGTTGAATTGATCGGCGAGATAATCGGCAGGCAGCATGGGGGTGTCGCCGTCCAGTTTTATTACTATGACATTCACGGGAGAAGAAAGCTCTGGGATTACATAAAGAGGCACGTCGTACCGTCGAACGTCTGCCCCTACTGTGGAAAGAAGATTCATGCTCCCTCACCACAATACTGTCCCAATTGCCGCTGGCTGCTGGATTTGTCCGACGACGAGTATCTGTTGAAGCATGATCGGGAAACGTTCGCCGCACGCCTCCAGAACCGCACTGAAGCGCTGACGAATGAGCAGCTCGGAAGAATTGTAAACTGTATCGATTCGGAACTGCTGAAGGACAAGAGCGGTTTATGCAAGGATAAATTTGTCGGCACGTCGGACTGTATGCAGAAGGTGTTCTCGCTGAGCGAGAAAGTGGCTGCCACGGATATGAATGTGCTGATCCTCGGTGAGAGCGGTACGGGCAAGGAGCTTACGGCACGGGCTATCCATACTATGAGCCAACGGAGGCAGAAACCCTTTGTTGCCGTGAATTGCGCGGCCATACCCGAAGGGCTCCTGGAGGCCGAGCTCTTCGGCTACGAGAGAGGATCGTTCACCGGCGCCTATAACAGCAGAAAAGGCAAGTTTGAGCTTGCCGACGGCGGTACGGTGTTTCTCGATGAAATCGGCGATATGCCCCTCAACCTCCAGTCAAAAATCCTTCGGTTCCTTCAGGAGCGGGTTGTCGAACGCATCGGTTCGCTCGGGGGGAAGAAAATCGATGTACGGCTCATAGCGGCAACGAACCTCGACATTGTCGATGCCGTCAAGGAAGAAAAATTCCGCCATGACCTGTATTACCGGCTGGACGAATTTTCCATCGGTATTCCTCCGGTGCGGGCGCGGGGTGATGATTCCGTCACGCTGGCACGACATTTTTTGCTCAAATTCTGCAGTGAAATGGGCGTAACCAGGAGGTTCACCAACGAAGCGATAACGGCCATTCGGCAATATCACTGGCCGGGGAATGTGCGAGAGATCATCAACAAGGTGAAACGCGCAATAGTGGTCTCTGAAGATATGCAGATAACACCTGAGACCCTGGGTGTCTCGGGGTATTCCCTGGCGTTCCCCTGTGATCAAAAGCTCCATATTGAATCGTTGAAAAAGATAAAGAATGATGTTGAACGGCAGATGCTGAGAGAGGCCCTCAGCAGCAGTGGAAATAATTATTCGCAGGCGGCGAAGCTTCTCGGTGTCAGCCGGACATCGATCTACAATTTGAAAAAGAAATATGCCCTCTAATCTCCCGATCCCCTGCTCTGATTGGAGCACCGGAAAAGGAGCATATCCTTGCATAATTGTTGAACAGGGGCATCCCGTCAATCCACACTGTTCACCATTCAGGTACCATTGTAAATAAACCGGGACAGCCAACTCTTCTTATATCCCCTTCTTTGTTCTTCAGCGTTCACCTCTAGTTACGCTATCCTTTTTACCCCGAGACAGCTGTCTTCCCGTTATCCACTGTCAAAAATGTTTACGCAGGGCGCTGCTCCTTTGCGGTAAGCAGCGGAATATCAATGCGTTGAAAATTGGCAAGGCTTTTGCTAACCAAATAGGAGTACGCAGGAAGGTTTACCCTGATCGCGCATTTTTTTGTCCATTAACAATCTCACCGTCACAACAGAACTCTCTGCATTTTTTACCATCTAAAGGAGGGTAGGCAATGAAAAGACGCTCTGTTTTCATCACGTTGATGGTTCTTGCCGTTGTTTCCGTTTCAATGTACGTGTATGCCCGTACTACTGAAACACCGATCTTCCTGCCCGGCACCCAGCCCATGGAGATCATGAACCTTACCGGCTCGAGCAAATGTATACAGTGTCATGGCGGGTATGATACGGGCGCGGAACCTGCCTTTAACTGGCAAGGCAGCATGATGGCCCAGGCGGCCCGCGACCCTCTCATGTACGCTGCCCTGGCCGTGGCCAACCAGGACGTGGAACATGCCGGAGATCTCTGCCTGCGCTGCCACGTGCCGAACGGCTGGCTGAGGGGCAACTCCGTTCCTGAAGACGGATCAAAGTTCACGCCGTCGGAACTGAACGGTGTGCAGTGCGATTTCTGCCACCGCCTGCTGAATCCGCTGGACCACGGCGTCCCCAAACTCGAGAATGCCCAGTACGTCATCTCGCCGGAACTGACCATGCTAGGCCCCTTCACTACGACGGTCAACGTGCATGACACGCAGGAGTCGGAATTTCACAAGACCGGAGATTTTTGCGGCACCTGTCACGATGTTACCAATCCCCTTTTTACGAATCCTGAAACCGGTCAGCTCGCGGCAGTGGAGAGGACGTACAGCGAATGGAAGAACAGTGACTTCGCCACGATCGGCGCCAAGGGCGCGTGCCAGAACTGCCACATGCCGCCGAAATGGGGACACGCCGCTGATCCCGCCCAGTTTGACGCATCGGGCCAGGCGCCGGAATTCAGGGATTACCTGAACCTCCATGAACTCGTCGGGGGTAACACCTTTGCCCAGGAAATACTGCCCCTCTTCTGGGACTATGACGCCCAGGGGCTGGAGGCGCTGCAGAACACGAAAGACAAGGCATACGTGCAGCTCCGGAAGGCCGCGACGATCGACCTCGCCCTCGCTGACGGCGCGCAGGGCAGGGAGCTGAAGGTCACGGTCACGAACCAGACGGGTCATAAGCTTCCCACGGGCTATCCCGAAGGCCGCCGTATGTGGATCAATGTCAAGGCCCAGGATGGGGCCGGCAATCTCATCTTTGAGTCGGGCAAGTACGACTTCGAGACTGCAGATCTCATCAAGGACCCCAACCTCAAGGTGTATGAAGTCAAGCCTGGCCTCTCTGAGCAGCAGGCAGCAACCTATAATCTGGAGCCCGGCCCGTCGTTCCACTTTATCCTGAACGACATGATTTACAAAGACAACCGCATCCCGCCGCGGGGGTTTACGAACGCGGCCTTTGACGCGGCAGGGGCGAACGTGGTCGCGTACCATTACGACGACGGCCAGTACTGGGACACCACCGCCTACCCCGTTCCCGCAGAGACGGCGACGGTAGAGGTGACCCTGTACTACCAGACGGCCGCCAAAGAGTACATCGAATTCCTGAAAGCGGAGAACAAGACCAACAACTGGGGCGAAGGCCTGTATAAGGCCTGGGCCGTGACAACAAAGTCCATGCCCGTCGACACCATGGGAGGCAATCCCGTGGCAGGGAACAGCTGCCGGACATGCCACGGAGACCTCCAGAAGATGACCGACCTCGGGTATCCCCAGTTCTCCTTTGACTGGGCCCGTGTCAATGCCGAGACGGGGATGAATGCCGGCTGCGATGACTGTCACCTCGGCAATCCGAAAGATTTTACTTTTGCAGGAGCCCATGAAGGCGTTCTCGGCCTCCTGGTCATGAAGGGAAGATATCGCGATGTGGTGAAACGGAAGGACGTGACGGGCGATGATTACGCCAAGGTGCAGTCCATCAAGTCCATCCGGGAAAGCAACAGCAATGACCCACGGTACACCCTGCGCGTACCGAGTCCTTTCCACATGTTGCTGTGGCATGACCGGAACCAGGAGACAGCGACATG
>DMKB01000266.1 GCA_003454665.1 Nitrospiraceae bacterium
TCCGGTGTCGCGCATTGCCGTTTACTTTTGCAATTTGCACTTTCCATTTTGCAATTGCAGATCGCCTGTCTCCTGCTCTACCACCATCTATTCAAACTCCAGCATGATGAGGTCGCCGTAGGATAGGACCTTGCCCTTTCCCTGTTTCGCGACGAACGCTTTCGCTTGCTCCTTGCTCGCAAACGCCACTACGCCGTGGCTCATGGGCGTTTTTACGCCGGCCCCCCGGACATAGACGGCTTTTGCCATTGCGATTGATGCCCCGGTCTCATAGTCGTGGGCCCGTGCGTTGTCATCGAGGGCCTCCTGCCGCATGGCGCACTCGCCGTCCCGCCATTTTATGGCGCAACCGATGTCGTCGAAGGCCATGGGCGACAACACCTCCGTGACCATGACGGAAAGACTCTTGTTTGCCGCCGTGATCTTCATGCCGCAGACTTCACACTGCGTCGGCGCCTTTTTTTCCGCAGTCTCGACGATGCCTGCCGTCCATATCAGGACAAAGAGCAGAACAACCCCTGCCAGAAACGTTTTTGTTCTCATAGCGGACCTCCCCTGCGTACCGACGGGGCCCGTGAACCTCCCCGTGAATCCCATGCCGTTAGGCTTTATTTTTGATGATAATAGTACAGGCACAGGGGAAAAGCAAGGGGAGAAATGGCTAAAACACGGGGAGGGGCTGCAGCAGCGGGGAACCGGTGTCTGCGCCGACCGCTCTAACCCCGCTTCAATAACGTGAAAAGATGAACGAGCATTTCCTTTCGCTTCTCGAAGAGCAGCTTGTCGTGCTCGTTTTCGATGAGGGCTTCTTCCGGCGGTCCCGTGACGAACTGATAATCGGAAAGGAGCGAAACGAGTGCATCCTCGATACGGCCGAACACCTCCTGGTCTTCATCGAGACTCTTGTGGTTCGCCTGTTTGGCCTGCTGAATCAGGGTCTCGAGGGTGCCGACGATCTTCTCTGCATGGTCGTGTATTCCTTCGGACACGCCCGTCATGGAATAGACGTCTTCCAGCACGAGCTGCGACACCTGTTTCTGGAGCCCGGCAACATCTTCTTTCATCGTCTCAATATATTCCTTGGTGACCGGCCCGGTTTGCAGGTTGTCCCGTATCTGCTCTTTGAAGTGCGTTTTTATGTCCTCGATCAGCTGGTTCTTTTTTTCCCCGTCTATATGCAGGCCGACGAGCAGGGAGATCGACGATTCACTGACGCCCTGTATCTTGCGTAAATTATCCTTTATGTAGACGGCGATATTCGTCAGTTCCTTGTTCAGCTGGATCCAGCGCTTGTTCAGGTCGTCGAGGTCACGTCTTCTCTGGAAGACCATGTCTTGCAACCGGACGACTTTTGCCTGCTGGTCCTTCTTTTTCGGATTCAGCCTGCCGATCTCTTCTTCGGCAGATTTGATAAAGGTGAGGGGTTTTTTGAAATCAATTGTCACCAGTGAATGATAGTGGTATTTATACTGCTCAACGGCCGTTTTCAGGGAGGGCTTGAAGAAGTGGGAGTGCGCAAGCACGCCGAACAGCTTCTTTTCGTGGAAGTCCTGCTGTTCCGAACCCTGCTTGTGGCCGGCGGCGAAATCCTCAAGCTGCTTGAGGTGCAGAACATATTTTGCCAGGTCGTCCTTGTGCTTTTCCGGTTTGCCAGGACGCTTCGCGCTGTCCAGGAATTGACGCACCTCTTCCAGCGTCGGCTGTAATGCCTCGTTCGACTGAAATCGTAATCCGAATATCGACTGGTCCATAGATATTGAGTTTCCTGCGTCCTATTCTACCATAAAGGAGCAGAGACACAAAGAAGATTCAGCCTCGAACAACCGGGCGCTCATGCACTGCATGCGCTCTGCCCTAGCCAGCGATGTCAGCAGGCACTGGCAGCAACGGGAAGGTGATTCCCCGGGAAGTCCACAGATGGCCGTAGCGGCAATCGCAAGGTCCGCTGTCAGCGTGGAGTCGGCATACTGACGCCCTGCGCATCAAGAAAGCGGAACACGTCATCGCTCCCGGGAATACCGGATCGTCCTCCGATGTGTCGGCACTTCATGGCCGCCGCTGCAGAGGCGAATCGAATCGTCTCCGGAAGGGGCCAGCCCTGAAGGATCCCGTAGACATATCCGCCGTGGAACACGTCGCCTGCGCCCGTCGTATCGACGGACTCGACGGAGAAAGCGGGCATCGTGATGACGTCACTGCCGGCAAAGGTGATACTGCCACGCTCGCCGAGCGTGATCGTTGTCACACCGAATCCGCGCCTTCCTATCTCCCGCTGTAATGTTCCCGCATCATCGTCCCACCCCAGGTCTTTGGCGAATTCTTCAGAAGCCACCACATAGTCGCAAAGGCCTGCCAGCTCCAGCATGCCTTCCCGCACCCTGCCGGCATCGAGCATGACGGGAACACCGGCTTTCTTGGCCTCTTGTGCTGCAAAGAGCGAGACTTCAGTCATCAGGCCGTCGAGAAGCAGGAAGGCCGTGTTGTCGAGGAAGGTCGCAGGCAATTCCTCGGGGAGCAGTGCCGCGCCGGACGGCCGTTGCCAGAAGATCGTCCGTTTGCCCCTCGACTGCTCGATGACGATGAACGCCCTCTGCGACGCAGCGCCGGGCCGCTGTTTCAGACCGCTGATATCGATGCGTTCATCGACGAGGGACTGCCGTATCTTTGCTCCCTCCTCATCGTCCCCGGTGATGCCGTAAAACCCGGCCTCGATGCCCAGCCGCGAAAGGGTTACGAGCGCCGTGGAAACAGGCCCGCCGCCCTGTTCTTCCAGGCGGAGGACTTCCTTTTTCGTGTCCACCGCGGGAAAGGCATCAACGACGGCAAGATAGTCGTAGGCGCACTGTCCGATGCCGGTTACGCGCATGAATAGTCATCCTCCGGGGAGAGAAGTAGTAGCCGGGAGCCAGGAGCCAGGAGCCAGGAGCCAGGAGCCAGAAAAAGGATAGCAGAATACAGTAGTCAGCATATAGTAATCAGTAGACAGGCTTCAGGCATCGGGAATCTGGTATCAGACATCCGGTGTCGCGCATTGCCGTTTA
>DMKB01000093.1 GCA_003454665.1 Nitrospiraceae bacterium
GACCTCGAGGATCTCGTTCTTATCGAGGCCGATGGAGTGGGCGGCCTTGGTCTTCTGCTCGAGCATGTATTGGAAGGTCGAAGCAGTGGTCACGAAGATGTTCACGACCTCCACCCCAAGCTTCTCGAGCCGCTTAATGCCCTGGGTCGTAATGCCGACGGAGATGATTCGCCGTGGCTGGAAGTTGCTCCTGAGGACTGAGGCAACTTCGATGTTCACCTTTTCCGTTGTCGTAGTGATGAGTACCGCGCTGGCATCGTCCACGTCCGCCTCCTCGAGAACCAGCCTGCTCGTTGCATCTGCCTGCAGAACGCGGGCGTCTTTCCGGATCTTCCTGGCTTTCTCTTCGGCATCGGGCGCCGTGTCGATGCAGAGGACTTCATATTCTTTCGAAAGCTTTCCGAGAAGATCCCTGCCGACATTGCCGACCCCGATGATTACGAATCTGTTGCTTTTCATGACTGGTGCCTGTCCTCCTCATTGCCCGCCCACCGGCAGGGGCCGCGGAATAGACCGCTCCGCGTCATTCATTACGTGCTTTGTTGAACACTTTTGGTATAGCAGAAAAAACGCCATTCTGCAAGACAAATGAAATGACCTTGATAAAAAAGCAGTGAAAAAATCTCTCGGGAGATAGGGAGAAGAGGGATGACCGGATTTTCCGTACTTTCTTATTGCCATCAGGCATGGTTGTCACTATAATCTCCTCATGCCGAAGAAGCAGGATACAACCATGACCGGACTCGACCTGCTCGACAAGCTCTGGCCGAAGACGCTCCGCGGCGCGCGGGTGGGGCTCGTTGCACACCCCGCATCAATTAACCGGAGACTCGAGCACGCAGTTCACGTGTTCCGTAGGTCCAAAAAACTCAGCCTCGCCGCGCTCTTCGGGCCGCAGCACGGCATCCACGGTCAGACGCAGGACAATATGGTGGAATGGGAGGGTTTTCGCGATCCCGCGGCAGGCATTCCTGTCTACAGCCTCTACGGGAGCGTTCGCAAGCCTACGCCGGAGATGCTGGCCGATATCGACGTCCTCGCCTTCGATGTGCAGGACGTGGGCAGCCGCTACTATACCTTCATCTGGTCCCTGGAGCGCTGCATGGAGGCATGCCGTGAGGCAGGGAAGACCGTCGTCGTCCTCGACAGGCCGAACCCTGTCAACGGCCGGAGCATGGAAGGTCCGGTCCTCGATCCTGCATTCGCATCCTTTGTCGGATTGCGCCCGCTTCCCATCCGGCACGGAATGACAATCGGAGAAATAGGCGGATATCTGAGCGAAACATTCCATCCTTCTCTCGACTACCACGTCCTCCCCCTTTCGCATTGGAAACGAGGTATGTGGTTCGACCACACCAGTCTCCCCTGGGTCCTGCCGTCACCAAACATGCCGACCCTCGACACGGCCCTCGTCTATCCCGGCATGTGCCTGCTCGAAGGTACGAACCTCTCGGAAGGAAGAGGTACGACACGGCCCTTCGAGATCTTCGGCGCGCCCTTTATCCATCCCGAGACCCTTGTGCGCACCCTGAAGGACTATCACCTTCCCGGTGTTCTGTTCCGCCCCCTCTTCTTCGAGCCGACCTTTCAGAAACATGCCGGCATTGTCTGTGGAGGCGCCCAGATCCACGTGACGAACCGCGAGACCTTTAAGCCCTTCAAGACGGGCGTGGCAGTCCTGAAGGCAGTCCACAACACCTACCCGAGGGAGTTTGCCTGGAAGCAGCCGCCCTACGAGTACGAGGAGATCAAACTTCCCATCGACATCCTGGCGGGCACGGACCGCTTGCGAAAAGAGATTGAAGCCTGGGCGCCTCTTGATAAGATGGAAAAGTGGTGGACGGAGGAGCTGAAGGAATTCAGAAAGGTGAGAAAAAAATATCTCCGGTACGGGGAATGAAGATAACTTAACGAGGCTCTGCCGTAGACCAATAAAGCAAAACTCGAACCAAAGGCGTCTCTCGCAACGCTCGCAAATAGCCTAAAATCAGAAGCGGCCACTTGGAACGCGGAATAAGAAGGTAACGGTAACGAAGCCCGTATCGGCGATCGGCATCGGTAACGTATAAATACGAACAACGACACCTTTGGACGAAACGGGCATCGTAGCCGTAACCATAAAACGTCTTCACTTCTCTGCGGTTTTTACCCTGACGTTCTCCCGCCATTACCGGAAAACAATAAAGCAAAATCAAAGGCGTCTCGCGCAAAGGCGCAAAGCCCGCAAAGAAAGGCAAATCATTCGGGTTTAAGACAGTGTGTGAAGATTTACTTTGCGCCTTTGGCGGCTTTGCGCGAAAGTCTCTTTGCATTTGACTTTATTCAATAAATTTAGTCGAAATTCAAAGGGACAAGACCCATAATAAAAATCCTCCTCTGCACCTCTTCCCGTATCAGGAAAAGTTTCAGAGGAGGTGGAGTCCCTCCTGCAGTCCCGCCTGGGCGGGCCCGCGGGATCAAAACGGCATATCAGCCTTGTGTTGTTATCGACGGCCTCCCATGCCCGACGGACGGGACATGCCCCTCGATCTGCCCATGGTGCGGCCGTCGTACATACCGGAACCGCTGCCGAATCCCGAACCCGTGTCCGTTTTCAGCTTCTCCTGTTCCTGCTCACGCGTCCTCGCTCTCTCCTTGGTCTTTGCTTCGTCCTGATCCATCGTCTGCTCTCTCGTCCTGAGCCTGTCCTGCTTCTGGAGCATCTCTTGGTCTTGCACACGGTCCATTGTTTGCTCCCGCGTTCTGTCCTGGAGCTTGGATCCATCTTCTTCCTGGGCGAACGTCATACCGCCCATAACCAGAAAACTCGTGATTGCCGCTGTGTATACTATGATTTTCAACATGTTCATTCCCTCCATTCACTGTTGTTGTTTGATACATAATCCGGATTTACTAACCAGAACAGAAAATATTTTCCGCCACAGAGGACTCTGAGGAAAGCGTGTTTGCTAAGAAATAAAAGGAATTCCTGCATTTCTCTGTGTTCTCTGTGTACTCTGTGGCAAAGCATGTCAACAAATTTGTGCTCTCCTTAGTGTCTGCTCTCCGTTCAGCACCGCTTATTTCCCGCCTTTTCCATGACCGCCTCCGGAACCGGGGCTGTGTCTGAAACCTCCGTCCATCCCTCCACTACTTTCGCCGAATCCGGCCTGCATACGCCGGAATGCTCTATCCCAGCTCATGTGGTCCTTCTTCATCCTCATCAGTTCCTGCTCCGTCCTCGCGATGCCCGCCTCCGAATATCGCAGGATAATGAACTGGCGCGCCGTGCGCACAACGAGATCACCGGGCATCCCCGCTGCTTTCAAGTTCGCCATTGATTCAACTACTCTCGTAAACCGTGCAAAGGGGAGATCTTTGTCGATTGCTTTATGGCTGAGTGCTGATAGTTCGCCGGCAGGCAATCCGGTCTCAAGAGCAAAAGAAATCGTTTCAATGGCCTTTTTCCGCTCTTTGGATGTGCTTCCCTGCAGCCCCCGCTGTTCCGCTGACTCCACGATCCCGGCTGCGGCTTCCATTGTCCTCTTCACCTTCACCGCCACGGTGATGATTCTCTCGGACGGCACTCCTTTGGCCATGCCCTGCAGAATCTTGTTCAGAACCGGCTGCACCGGAAGACCCTGCTGTTCCGCCTCGATGCACAGGGCGAGATAACGACCCAACGTGCGAGCATCTGTCGGCCCGGCGATCCCTTTCCGCACCATGGCGGCCACATCATCGGGAGACATCCCGTATTTGAAGGCTTCGCGGGTCTTCGCCATCAGCATCGCGCGATTTTGCGTTGTATACGACGACTGTCGCATCATCTGCTCGATTGCATCGCCGGCCTTTCCGCCGGGCGGAGTGGCAAAGGCGGTGACGGATGTTACGAGCACTATCGTTATCGAGAGAGCAATACTCTTTGCGTTCATCCTACGACGCTCCAATCATATGACATTTTTTTGAGGTCATCCCTGCTGACCCCGTTGTATGCTCTATCCTGCATTAAAAATGGTACACCCGGCGAATCGAATTCTTATAGCCGAAACCATCGTCGCTGTATGCGTCCGCATCGGGGTCGGGTACCCATTGCTGTCCGTCGACGACAAACATGTACGTGTACATCCCCGGAGCAAGCGGAATCTCAACGGACCAGTCTCCGCTCTCCTGCCGCGTGAGCAGTACTTCGCTCACCATCCACCGGTTAAAATCGCCGGCAAGGGCCACACGTTGTGCTCCGGGAGCATGCAGATTGAACCGGACCAGGACAGCCGGCTTTTCCGCTGTCGTCTGAGCGACCATACTCTGATCACCCCATTTCACCACAAAGAGTGACGCCGTGAGAGCGAACAGCATCAGGAGCATGGCCGTCGCCACATTCCATCGGAACACCCGCTGGCCGAAGAAGAAACGCCTCACGCTTTCCCGGAGGGGAATCGACCTTTCCGGCAGCCGTCGCATCACCTCTGCCGTGAACGTCGGGGGAGGAGAAAGCCGCTCCGATGTCTCGACCATGCGCACCGCCTCATGGAGTTCCAGGAGCTCCTCTTCCAGGCGAGGGTCGGACCGTACGCGTTCAATAATCTCTTTTGCCTCCGATGCAGACAATTCCCCGTCTAACAGTCTGTGGAGTTGTTCTCTCTCTCCATTCATAGCGTACACCTCCCTCCTTCAAGACTTCTCGAATAATCTCCCGCGCTTTGGATGCCCGCATCCTCAGGCAATCTTCACTCACTCCGAGCAGTGCGGCACTTGCCCGGTCATCCAGGCCCCGGTCCCGCTGCAGCGTAATAGCGCTGCGGTATTCTTCAGGAAGCCTGCTCAGGGCCTTCTGAAACAGCTCTTCCACGTACTCTCGGAAACAAACAGCCTCGCAGAGCCCCCCGGGCATCTCGTGCGAGGGAGCGCTCACTTCCCCCTCCTGAGAGGACACCGCTTCATGCTTCGTCGGGGAAGCAATGCGCTCATCCTGTTCCACGGTTCACCTCGCCTTTCAGCAAAAGTTCCTTCAGCATCTCCCGCCCCCGGTGAGCACGGACCTTCAACGCACCCGCGCTTATTCCCGTCAAGGCGGACATTTCAGCATAATCCAACTCCTGGATATGCTTCATAATAATCGCTTCGCGATACTCTGCCGGGAGTCTATTCAACGCATTCTGAAGCGTGCCCACTTCCTCCTTGTTGCGGAACCGCACCTCGGGATCCTCCAGCCTGCTGCGCAGCGTATTTTCCATTTCAAGCACCGGTATCGTGTCTTTCCTTCCTCGCAGCATGTCCCTGCACTTGTTCAGCGTTATGCTGATAAGCCACGATGAAAATTTAGCGTTCCGCCGAAAGCTCTTCAGGGAAACATAGGCCGCGATAAAACTCTCCTGCGCCGCGTCCTTTGCTCCCTGTTCATCGCCGAGCATACGGTACGCCGTCGTATAGACCATCCCCTGGTATCTCTGCACCAGAAGGGCATACTCCTCTTTCTCGCCGTTTAAACAGCGCGCGATAATTTCCTGTTCTGTCGGTGGTTGCTTTATCATAGGGTGGTCTATTTTAACTATTAGACGTCGTACACCGGAAAACGTTACCGGTTTTCATTATTTTCCGAGATAAAGAACGGAATTTTTCCCGCCGAACCCGTCATCGACGACCGATGGAACCTTGAGGTCCCTCACCCATCGTCTGCCGTCGATCAGAAACAGATACTCATGCCTCCCGGGCTGTAATGGCAGCGCAACACGCCACCAGCCCTTTTCGTCGGGGCCCGTCATCTTGCTGGCGTCCGTATCCCAGCGATTGAAGCTCCCGACAAGGGAAACGGTTTTGGCGTCGGGAGCGAACACCATAAAGGTAACGATTTCTCCGTCCACAGCAGGCCCCCGGTACGGGGTAGCGCAGGAAAGAACGAGCGACGAGACCAGACACATGCTTATGATCGTTTTCCTTATGAACATCTCCGTTAACGCGCTCTTCCCTTCGAAAGAAGATTGAGGGCTTTCTGATGGATTACGCCGTTTGCGCTCACGAGAAGAGGCACCGTTCTGCCAAGACCGGCAGGCACTGAATCAAGGGAATTTCCCGAAGCATCGGTGATCACGCCGCCTGCTTCCTTATGAATCAGCATTCCCGCGGCGAAATCAAAGGCCCGCGACCGGTTGCCGGTAGCGAATACACTGACAGCGCCCGAAGCAACGTAGCAGAGGTCGAGGGCCATGGAGCCGAAGCACCGTGCCCTTCGCGCCTCTGCGAGGAGCGGCAGAATCCTCGGAATGTCCGTTCCCGGCGTCGATGCTTCGTAGGCGACGATGATTATCTCTTCCGACGAAGACGTCGTTATCCTTCCTCCGTTCTTGAACGCCCCCTCGCCCTTCACAGCCCAGAACTCGTCTCCTGCGGCGAGGTTCAGGACGTAGCCGATGCGCAGGTCAGCCAGTCGTTCATCGTCCAGCAGAGCGATGGACGTGGAAAAGAAGGGGATGCCCGTCTTGGCGTTGTTGCTCCCGTCGATGGGATCAACGAGAACACACTTCGTGCCCCTACCGAATTCACGAATGCCCAGTTCCTCGGAGATGAGCGTAAACTGCTCGCCATGGGCATGCGCCTTCTCGAGTGCGGAAAGAATGATGTCCTCGGCCCACTGGTCCACGGGAAAGGTCTTGTCCCCGCCGGCGCCGCGGCCGAGAGAGGCTGTGCCGCCTTCACGGGACAGGAACTCGGCGATGCCTGCGCGCATTTTCCTTCCGATGTCTTTGAATACCGCTAACCACTGTTCATTCGTCATAAGGGAGTCCTGTAAGAATAGGAGAGTTGCAAGTTCAAATGTCAAAATCCAAAGTTCAAATAAAACAACAATATCAAAAAAACAAAATTACTTTCTCGGCGTTTTAGTCATTTGGCATTCATTTGAACTTTGAACTCTGAACTTTGAACTTTCTGTAATAGGTAAAAATTTCTTCCGCCGCCTTTTTTGACATCCCCTTCACCGCTGCCAGATCGTCGACACTCGCCTCCCTGATCTTCGCCACGCTCCCGAAGTGCCTGAGCAGGGCCTTTTTTCTCGTCTCGCCGATGCCCGGGATATCGTCCAACTCCGAATGCACGGCGCGCTTGGCCCGGAGCGTACGGTGATAGGTGATGGCAAAACGATGCGATTCGTCGCGCACCCGGGCGAGGAGGTGCGTGGTGGTGCTCGCCGGCGGCAGGATGATCGGTTCGGACTCACCGGGAAGAAAGACTCGTTCGAACTCCGATTCTTCACCTTCGTCGCCGGACCGGGCCTTGGCCAGGCCGATCACGTCGGGACTGTCGATGCCGAGGTCCTGCAGCACGCCGAGGGTGGCATTCAACTGCCCCTTGCCGCCGTCGATCAGGACCAGGTCCGGCAGCTCAACATCGTCCCTGGCGTATCGCCTCCGGACCACCTCGGCCATGGCGGCGAAATCATCCTGTCCTGCGACAGTCTTTATCCTGAACCTTTTATAGTGCCGCTTGTCGGGCTGGTTGTTCTCGAAGGCAACCATGCTGCCCACGGACTCTGTTCCCTGAATGGTCGAGATGTCGAAGGCCTCGATCCGTTGGGGAAGGTTCCTGAGGCCGAGCTCTTCCTGGAGCCGCATGAGGATGCGTTCCTTGCTCTTCCGCGACAGCATCTGCTCGCGCAGGGTCTGGGCCGCATTGTCCGATGCCATCTGGACGAGTTCGCGTTTCCTGCCGCGCTGCGGCACCTGCACTTCGACACGGGCATCACGCTTCTCCGCCAGCCACGCCTCGAACACCTCTTGGTCCGGGACATCGAAGGGCAGCAGCACTTCGGGCGGCACGATCATCTCCTTCCCGTAGAACTGGTGCAGGAAGTCGGTGAGTATTTCCTCGTTGCTCATGCCGCGAACGTCGTCGAGGGAAAAATCCTTTCGCCCCAGCAGCATGCCGTTGCGGATGAAGAGCACCTGGATGTCGCCGTGGCCACCCTCGGAGGCAATGCCGATGACGTCCTGGTTCTCGAACCCCTGGGAGATGATCTTCTGCTTCTCGAAGGAGCCTTCTATCTTAGAAATCCGGTCCCTCAGCTCTCCGGCCCGCTCGAATTCCATCCCTTCCGACGCTTCCTCCATACGCCTCTTGAGCATATCGATAAGGTCTCGGTTCTTTCCTTCGAGGAACAGGCGGACCTGGGACACCATGTCCTGATAGACCACTCCATCGGCCTCGCCCGCACAAGGCGCCATGCACCGGCCGATCTGAAACTGCACGCAGGGACGCTCGGGTCGGTCTTTCCTGAATTCCATCTTACACGTCGCCAGCGGGAACGTCCGGCGGATGAGGGCCAGCGTCTCCCACATGCCGCCGGCCGGAACGTAGGGACCGTAATACAAGGCGCCGTCTTTCTTGAGCCTGCGGACGACCTCCAGGCGGGGATACTCGGCCCGGGTGTCGAACCGGAGATAGGGATAGTTCTTGTCGTCCCGGAGAATAACATTGTACCGCGGACGGTGTTTCTTGATCAGGTTCGATTCCAGGGCCAGGGCTTCGAGCTCGGTGTGCGTCACGATCGTCTCGAGGTCCGTAACGTGGCGCAGCATCATCTCCGTCTTCTCGCCCTTTGCGCCTTTCTGGAAGTACGAACGCACCCGGCTCTTGAGGGACAGGGCCTTGCCCACGTAGAGCACGTGTCCCTTGGCGTTCTTCATGAGATAGACTCCCGGAGCGTCCGGGAGGTTCTGGAGTTTTTCGTCGAGGGTCATTACGGGGGCATTTTACCACGGATGAACACAGATGACCAGAAGTAGGCGCCTCCAGGCGACACAGATACATCCACAATCATTTTGCCGCGAATAAGAAAGATGCGGAGAAAAATTAACAGCAAGTTTTTGGCCGCGGATATCCAAAAGGAGACGCCTCCAGGTGACACAGATGGACACGGATAGGGAGAGCGTTCTGTCTGGAAAACCGTTCCCACGGGGCAGGCAATCCTGAATGATATGATTGACGTACCATGCTAATATGGTATAATAGTATAATCAACTTATACCATATTAGCGCCAATGAGCCATCTCAATCATAAATTGCAGGAACGCCTGGAACGGAAACTGGCCCTTCTGAGCTCTTACCGGCCGCTGCCCCGCTCCGCCGTAGAGAAGCTTGCCGAACAGTTCCGGATCCAGATGACCTATAACTCGAACGCCATCGAGGGCAACAGCCTCACGCTCAAAGAGACCTTTCTCGTCATCAACGAGGGCATTACCGTCAAGGGAAAACCGCTGAAGGACCACCTGGAAGCAAAAAGCCACCAGGAAGCCCTCGATTTTCTGTATGATCTCATTGACCGTGACACGAAACCCTCTATCTCCGAGCACCTCATCCGCTCTCTTCACCACATCGTCGTGCGGGACATTGACCGTGAATGGGCAGGCCAATATCGGAACAGCTCCGTGGTCATTGCCGGCGCCGATCTCAAGCCGCCGGGCGCCCTCGACATTCCCCGGCTCATGGGGGAAGTAATCACCTGGTACGGACGCACGAGAAAAAAACACCATCCCGTCGAAACAGCAGCCCTCATCCATCACCGGATCGCGGCAATTCACCCTTTTTTCGAAGGCAACGGCCGCGCCGCGAGGCTTGTCATGAATGTCATCCTGATGCGGGCAGGCTATCCCCTGTCGATCATTCTGAAGCACGACCGGAAGAAATACTACCGCGTCCTCGCAAAGGCCGATACCGGTGAGTATGCCCCGCTCGTCCGGCTGATCGGCCAGGCGGTCGAACGGTCGCTGGACATTTACCTTGCCGCACTCACCCCGAAGCAAAAGAGGTATGAGAAGTTTCTTCCCCTGTCGGAGCTGAGCGCGGGGACCCCGTATTCAGCTAAATACCTGAACCTTCTTTCCAGAACCGGCAGGCTGGAAGCCCACAAAGAGGGGCGAAACTGGCTGTCATCAAAAGAGGCGCTGAACCGCTACCAGGCGGGGCGGCAGAGAACGAGAAAGCCCTCGAAGCGATGACGATGCCCCCGGCGCGTCCGGGAGGTTCTGGAGTTTTTAGTCGAGGGTCATTATTTACGTATGCCATTGAAGAAGCATTTTACTGATATAGTAGTCAACGGGCGCATAATCATCAGAGAGAATCGGCACGTCGGCCGTGATTTCTTTTTTCCATAGGTGTCCAAGATAAGCATTGAGTGTTGGATCACTACTGGTGAGTATCGGTTTTTTCTTCGACTTAAGAGCAACCAACATTATGTTTTGAATTTTCTCGCCGTCGAGAGGATCTTCAACAGGGAATAAATAGACATGAGGAAAAATGCTCTTGAATGTCCAGTATTCCGCCCGTAAAAAATTGCTCTTGACGCCCTCTATCGAGGAAATGATGTTAACCAGGACGACCCCGTCTTCGTTCAGCAATGCATACATCCTGCGAATGGATTCTATGGTCGTCAAGTGATGCGGGATAGAAAAATATGATGAAAAGGCATCAATGAAAATCACGTCGTACATTATCGCGGTGTTGTTAATGAATGCCCTCCCATCTTCATGAAATATCCTCAATTTTTTGTCGTCGGTCAAATTGAAATGTTCTTTGGCCAGTGCCGTGAGTTTTGCGTCAATCTCTACGACGTCAAGGGTTGCGCCGCCGTGTTTGGTGATATAATCCATAGGATATGCATATCCCGCCCCGCCGATCATGAGCGAATGTTCAATATCAGCCTTGAAATGTCCTGCCAGCCTGAAATACTTTGTATACGGAAAATACAGATCGGAATCATCTAGCAGGATCCCCGAGCTTAATGATCCATTAATCTTCATAATTCTTGCTATCTTAGCGCTATCAGAAAGCTTTGTGTTTATTGCTCCAAGACTGACATCGCGTATTTGCACTCTCCCGTACTGTGTATCTATGTCCACGATGTAATCTTTTACGACATAGGCATCATGCAGCAAGCCCCCCACACCGATAAAAAAAACAGAGACAGCAAGGGCAGCAATTTTTTCCTTTAGATATCTTTTGGGCAAGCATGCAATTGAGCTTATAATCAAAACGGACGAAAGCATGGTCAGCATACTATTTGTTCCGAATTGTGGGATTAAGAAAAAACCCGCGAGAAAAGTACCTACGATGCTGCCCGTTGTTGATACTGCGTACAGGCTTCCTACGGTCTTGCCCATCGTGCTGAGATCTTTTGCCTTTAATTTGACCGCATAAGGCGAAACAATACCGAGCAGAAAACTGGGTGCCGCAAAGAGCAAGAGCGTGGCGACTATTGATTTGGCGATCAAATTGCGAATCAAATCATCAATCAGAAAAAGCAAGTCATAATACAAAAACGCCGTCAATCCGATGAGGATACCTGCCAGAAAGATTATATGCGACAATGTCTTCACGTCTGCCTCCTTATCGGATATCTTACCGCCATACCAATATCCCACGCTGAGACTTCCGAGGATTACCCCTATCAAGCTTGTCCAAACGACAAGCGATGTTCCCAGATATGGGGCGACGACCCTTGAACCTACCAGTTCGTAAATCATGACTGTTGCACCGCAAACGAAAACTACACTTTCCAAGACGTACTTTTTCATTCCCCCCCCTTACCAATCATCAAGTCAAAATTATTTTATATGCTTCAGTGGTCCTCCCCCGAGAAACCACAGGATATCACAAAATAAACCGGGTCAACCCTCCTAAGGTTCTGATTATAGATATTCAGCCGGCTAAAGCCCTGCATCATGATGAATTCGTTAATGAGAATCCAGGCCTTAAAACATTACCACAGAGGACACAGAGAAAAATCAAAAGCAAATCTTTTGGCCGCAGATCAGCGCGGATGAACGCAGAGAACACCAAATTCCCTTTTAGCCGCGAATTAGCGCAGATTTTCACGAATGAAAAAATTTTGATACAAAAAATTTTTACTGCAGCACATACTTGAGTTAACTATTAAAAGGAATTTACTCTTTGATCATCCATCCAAATTTATATCCTTCGCGTTAATTCGTGTTAATTCGTGGCAAAAAGAGTCCTTCACTCCACCCTCACCCCCATGGCCATCTCCTTCTCCCTGAGCGCCTTGATCCTGTCGCGCAATTCCGCTGCGCTCTCGAAATCGAGGGCCTTTGCCGCAGACTTCATTTCTCTCTCCAGGGCAGTGATCATTTTCGGAATATCCGCTGTTGTCACGTATTCAGCCCCTTCCTCGGCAGCGACGGGCACGGTGAAGTAATCCTGTTCATACACGGTGCGGAGGGCTGCCTGGATGTTCTTCCTGATCGACTGCGGCGTGATCCGGTGTTTTTTGTTATAGGCCTCCTGAATCTTCCGGCGGCGGTTGGTCTCGGCAATCGCTGTTTTCATGGAATCCGTCATCTTGTCGGCGTACAGGATCACCTCGCCGTTCACGTTCCGGGCCGCCCTGCCCATGGTCTGGATGAGCGACCGCGTGGACCGGAGGAACCCTTCCTTGTCCGCGTCGAGGATGGCCACGAGGGACACCTCGGGGATGTCCAGGCCCTCGCGCAGGAGGTTGATGCCGATCAGC
>DMKB01000127.1:0-9126 GCA_003454665.1 Nitrospiraceae bacterium
TGCGTCAAAAGGAGATATGTATGAAATCCCTGCTTTTTCTCTTGCTGTTTTTCGTCTTGGCCATGCCCACCTTCCTGTGGGCTGGCGGCGCATCTCATCGTGCTGCCGTCGAGGAATTGCTGGCCGTGTCCCAGGCCGATCAGATGCTGGAGCCGATGTATCAGCAGCTTGATTCCATGCTGGAGCAGCAGTTTGCCAAACTCGCTGAGTCGAAAAAAGACGAGAGAATTCTAAAGAAATACAGAAAGAGATTAGTCGGTTTGCTCAGAAAAGAAATGAAATGGGAAATGATGGAGGCTGATATTGTTGACCTCTACGTCAAGGTGTATACCGAAAATGAAGTCAAGGAGATCACCAGATTCTACCGGTCTCCCATCGGCCAGAAGCTGATCGCGAAGATGCCGCAGGTGATGAACGAGGCAATGGCGATTTCTCAAAAGAATTTTCAGCACCTGATGCCGAAAATCCAAAGAATTTCCCGGGAGATGGCTGAAGCGCTGGATCAGAAAAAACAGCGTAAATAGTGAGACGGTCAGGTCACTCAGGATCGTCGAAAGAAAATGCGGTTACGTAGCTTATACGGCGTGTACCGCGTGCCTTCAAAGGCGGGATGGTACACGGCATGGTCTGCCCGCTTCGGTGCCATACCCTGACGTGAACTGTGCGTAATTTCAAAATACGGGGAGGGTGTCATGAAAAGAACCATCGCATTAAGTCTGGTTGCGGGTGTCGTGCTCTTTGTCTGGGGATTCATCTCATGGGCGTTGTTGCCCTGGCACATGATGGTTGCCAACAAGTTTACGAGCGAAGCCGCGGTCTCCCAGGCGCTCAAGGATAATGCCCCGAAAACAGGGGTGTATTATTTGCCTTATTCTGAAAAAGACCACGGTCCCGACCAGGTCGGCGCCTTTGCCAATGTGCTGCCCCGGGGCACGGACATGAACATGGGCGTGCAGATGGCAACGGGGCTCGTTATCCAAGTACTGTCAGCCTTTCTGGTGCTGGTCCTGTTCAATAAGGCGAAAGGTCCGGACTATTGGGGGAACGTTGGATTTTTCGCCCTCGTTGGCCTGGCCATCGGATTTGTGAGCCACGCGCCCTACTGGAACTGGTTCGGGTTTCCAACGGCGTACGTCATGGTCACGATCACGGATATCGTGATCGGCTGGACCCTGGCAGGGCTGGTTGTATCTAAACTTGCAGAGAAAAAAGCCTAGCCGGGCATAACAATACAAATGAAATGGGTATCGGACAGCAGAAAGCAGTGCTTGAGCCTGCTTTCTGCCGCCTCTTTTCTTATAGCTTCCCCGTCCGTCTTTGCCCCTGACGTACATTTTTCCTCTCAAGCAACATATCAATCCTGACTGCGGCCTTTAGGCCGTTCATCCTGTCTCATATCAGTTTTTTCTCTATTTTCTCCATTTTTCCCCCAAAACAGGGAAAAAACAGTTGCAACAAAGGGGGAGATATTGTATATTCAGCATCTATGCCGATGACCATGACAGAAAAAATTCTTGCCGCGCACTGCGGCAAGAAGGAAGTTGTTCCCGGCGAGTTGATCAACGCGAAGGTCGACCTGGTCCTCGCGAACGATATCACCGCGCCCATAGCGATCAAGGAGTTCCGCGCCGCAGGGGCGACTAAGGTTTTTGACCAGGAGCGGATCGCCCTGATACCCGACCACTTCGCGCCGAACAAGGACATTGCTTCTGCGGAGCAGTGCAACATGCTGCGGCAGTTTTCGCGGGAGCATGATCTCTCCCTCTATTTTGAAGTGGGAAGAATGGGAGTGGAGCATGCGCTCCTTCCGGAGCAGGGCCTTGTGGTGCCCGGCGACGTGGTGATCGGCGCGGACAGCCATACCTGCACATACGGCGGCCTCGGGGCCTTCTCGACGGGTGTCGGCAGCACGGACGTGGCAGCGGCAATGATCACCGGCGAGGCGTGGTTCAAGGTGCCGGAGAGCATGAAATTCGTCTATTCCGGCAAGCCGGGCAGATGGGTCGGCGGCAAGGACATCATTCTGCGCACCATCGGGGATATCGGCGTGGACGGCGCGCTCTACCGCGCCATGGAGTTCACGGGAGAGGCCATAAGCAGGCTTCCGATGTCCGGACGCCTTACGGTCTGTAATATGGCGATCGAAGCCGGGGGAAAGAACGGCATTATCGAGCCCGACGAAATTACCGAAAAATACGTTGCAAAGCGGGCGCGGAGAAAGTACCGGTTCTACAAGAGCGACAAAAAGGCCGCCTATGTCGAGGTGCGTGAATACGACCTCACGGGCATGGAGCCGCAGGTGGCCTGTCCGCATCTGCCTGAAAACGTGAAGCCCGTGAGCCAACTCGACGCTGTGAACATCGACCAGTCCGTGGTGGGCTCCTGCACCAACGGGAGGATCGAGGACATCCGCGAGGCCGCAAAGGTACTGAAAGGCCACAAGGTGCACCCCTATGTGCGCATGATCGTGATTCCGGCGACGCAGGCCGTATACAAGCAGTCGCTCAAGGAAGGGCTCATCGATGTATTCGTCGACGCCGGCGCGGCGTTCAGCACGCCGACGTGCGGCCCCTGCCTCGGCGGACACATGGGGATCCTGGCATCGGGCGAAAAGGCCATCGCCACGACGAACAGAAACTTTGTGGGCAGGATGGGGTCCCCCAAGAGCGAGGTCTACCTCTCGAACCCGGCCATCGCCGCAGCGTCGGCCGTGCTGGGACGTATCGGCCGGCCCGAGGAACTGAAATAGGAACAAGACCGAATGGGACGCAGATAGCCAATCCCGCCAGGGCGGGACTTGGCGACGCGGAAATATCGGATTAGGACAGATAGAAAATAACGTGGAGTATTTCAAATCTGCGTTCATCTGCGAAAATCTGCGGCCAAAAGAACCGAGGTTTTATCATGAAATTCAAAGGCACAGCCTGGAAGTTCGGCGCCGACGTCGATACGGACGCCATTATCCCGGCGCGGTATCTGAACACCTCCGACCCCGACGAGCTTGCGTCACACTGCATGGAGGACTCGACGACCCCGGACTTCATCAAGAAAATGAAGCGCGGCGACGTCATTGTCGCGGAGAAGAATTTCGGGTGTGGTTCCTCGCGCGAGCACGCGCCCATAGCGATCAAGACCGCCGGTGTTTCGTGCGTAGTGGCGAAGAGCTTTGCCAGGATATTCTACCGCAACGCCTTTAACATGGGACTGCCGATCTTCGAAAGTCCCGAGGCGGCAGCGGGAATTTCCGAAGGCGACGAGATCGAAGTGGACGCCGACGCAGGCGTAGTGCGCAACCTCACCACGGAGAAAGAGTTTTCCGTGGCGCCCGTCCCGGCATTCATGCAGGAGCTCCTCGCCGCCGGCGGCCTTATGGCGTATACGAAGAAGAAGGCCGGCCTGGCATGAGCTGTTTCAACCTTGTGCGGGCCGTGATGATGAAACAGCAAGCCGGTGGTGAGAATTCGCTCTGTCTTTCCTGCGTCTATTTCAACCGAAATATCGATGCTTCACAACTGCCGTCTCAGGACGCAGTGTTGATCGACGGTCCCTGCAGTTTAAGCTTCGGTCCCGGCAGCGGCGGGTGTGCCGAGATGAGAACGAATAACTGCAGCGCGAGAAAAACGAATCATTTGGACACGGATAAAAAAAACGAATTAAGACGTAAGAGTGAATCAAAAGCTCTTATCCGTATTTCCCGTGTCGCCTAATCCCACCCTGGCGGGATTGGTAATCCGTGTCCCATTGAGTTTGTATTTTGGAGGAATCATCATCTATGGCAAAGACCTACAAGATCGCAACGATTCCCGGAGACGGAACCGGGCCGGAGGTGCTGCGGGAAGGTCTGAAAATACTTGCGGCATCGGCCGCCAAGGGTTCGTTCAAACTCGATTTCTCGGAGTTCGATTTCGGCGCGGAGCGCTATCTCAAGACGGGTGAGACGCTTCCCGACAGCGCCATCGAAGAGTTCCGGAAGTTCGATGCCATCTTTCTCGGTGCCATTGGCCACCCGGACGTCAAACCGGGCATCCTCGAGACGGGAATACTGCTCAAGTTACGCTTTGCACTGGACCAATACATCAATCTCCGGCCGGTGAAGCTCTATCCCAATGTGGAGACTCCGCTCAAGGACAAGGGTTCGGAGCATATCGATTTTGTGGTGGTGCGCGAGAACACGGGCGGCATCTATACGAGCCAGGGCGGGGCAACGCGCGTGGGAACGAGCGAGGAGATCGCAACACAGCTCATGGTTTATGACCGCCGAACCGTGGATCGCTGTCTCAAGTATGCCTTTGAGCTCAAGAAGAAGCGGAACGGACAGAACAAGAAGTACGCGGACAAGCCGATCACGCTGATTCACAAGCGGAACGTGCTGACCCACTGCGGCGACCTCTGGTACCGCGCCTTCGAGGAGATGGGCGCGAAACAGTATCCTGAATTGAAGCGAGACTACAATCATGTCGATGCCGCGAATATGTGGTTTGTTAAGAATCCCGAGTGGTTCGACGTGGCGGTGACGGAGAACCTCTTCGGCGACATCATCACCGACCTGGGTGCCATGATCCAGGGCGGACTCGGCGTGGCGGCAGGCGGGAACATCAATCCCGATGGTGTGTCCATGTTTGAACCCATGGGCGGCAGCGCGCCGAAGTACGCAGGCAAGAACGTCATCAATCCCATGGCGGCCATCGGAGCGGCAATGATGATGCTCGACTTTCTGGGCGAGACAAAGGCCAGTCAGGCCGTCGAAGCGGCGATGATTACGGTGATGAAGAAAATGAAAAGCCAGGCAGCCGGCCAGATGGGGTACTCGACGTCCGAAGTCGGCGACCAGGTGGCGGAATTCGTATAGACCCCTGATGGCCTAACCCGCATAAAGCGGAATTGAAAATTGGAAATTGAAAAGTGCAAATTTAAAAAAAAACGAAAGTTAAAAAATCGTCATAGAGACCTCTATTCGTTAGTTTTTTATGACTTTCGACAATATTTTCCACCCATTTCGGGTAAAATTTGATTCTTCAGTAACTAAAGACAGAAGCGGCCACCAGTGACCAATCCCGCCGAGGCGGGATGAGGCGATACAGAGCAAAAATAGCGTAAAGGATCAGAACACTATGCTGAAAAAGAAAAACTCCTATGTCGTTGCCGTTGCAGGCGCCACGGGCGCCGTCGGCAGAGAGATGGTGGCGATCCTCGATGAGCGGAAATTTCCCGTTGCCGAGCTAGTGCCCCTTGCATCGGAGCGGTCTGAAGGTGAACGAATCGATTTCGATGGGAAAAAGTGGACGGTCAAGCGGTTGACGAAGGAATCGTTCAGCGGTGTCGACATCGCTCTGTTTTCCGCCGGCGCTTCGCGCAGTCTCGAATTTGCTCCAGCCGCGGTGGAGGCCGGAACCGTGGTGATCGATAATTCGAGCGCGTACCGCATGGATCCGGAGGTCCCGCTGGTGGTGCCGGAAGTGAACCCCCATGCCCTTGCACGACACAAGGGGATTATTGCCAATCCGAACTGTTCGACGATCGGCATGATCGTTGCCCTGAAGCCGATCCATGATGCCGCCACGATAAAGCGGGTCGTGGTCACGACGTTCCAGTCCGTGTCCGGCACCGGTAAGAAGGCGGTGGATGAACTGGCGCGGCAGACGACGGCGCTGTTCAGTTTTAAGGAAATAGAAAAGGATGTTTATCCGCACCAGATAGCGTTCAACTGTCTGCCCCATATCGACGTCTTCCTCGACAACGGCTACACGAAGGAAGAGATGAAAATGGTGAATGAAACGAAGAAGATGATGGAGGATGATTCCATCCGTGTGACCGCGACGGCCGTCCGTGTACCGGTCTTTCGGTGCCACTCGGAATCCCTGAATATCGAGACGGAAAAAAAACTTTCCGCCGATGAAACGAGGGCGCTCCTGGCGGCGGCGCCTGGTGTCATCGTGTATGACGATCCCGGCAAGAACCTCTATCCTCTGGCAATCGATGTGGCCGGCAAGGACGAAACCTATGTCGGCAGGATCCGTGAGGATGAATCAATCGAGAACGGCATTAATCTCTGGCTCGTTTCGGATAATCTGCGCAAGGGCGCGGCGCTGAATGCGGTGCAGATTGCGGAGCGCTTGATCGCATAACGCGGGGGAAGACAAGCAGCCCGATATGTACAAATTTGTCTACAAACTTATCGATCGGCTCGATCGCGGCCTGAGTCCCCGGGACAAGACGATCCTGATTGCGATGCTTCTCGTCATCTCGGTTCTCGGCATTGTTCTGGCTGTGCGGTATTACGAGTATATCCAGAGAAACCCGAAATTCTGTAACAGTTGTCATCTCATGGAGGAGGCGTATACCGCGTGGAAGCTGAGCGGGCACAGCAATATCGTGTGCCAGGAGTGTCACCAGCTTGGACTGCTTGAGCAGAACCGGCTGTTGATCACCTTTGTGTTTACGACGGAGCGGAAAGCGCCGGAGCCGCACGGGGCGGAGACCCCGTGGAAAACCTGTACGGCCTGTCATTGGGACCAGGCGGCGCAGGGGTCAGTAACGGTGAACAAATCAATCGGGCATGCAAGGCATATTTTTACGGGGAAGCTGGACTGCCGCGCCTGCCACAGCCGGGCGGTCCATGCCTTTCGACCGGACGAACACGCCTGCGAACGCTGTCACGAGGGGTGGGGGCTTCACGGCGTGCGTGCCGAGGTCACATGCCTGTCGTGCCATCCGTTCTCGGGGAAAAAGCAGGAAGAGTTCATCCCGCAGCGAGAAAATTGCCTGGCCTGTCACAAGAAATCGTCGAAAACCAGTTTTCCTGAACACGCGCCGATGGCGAGATTGACCTGTTACGAGTGCCACATCCCCCATGATAATTGTGCGCGGCCCACGCAAGATGCCTGCCTCCGCTGTCATACCCGGGCGGTCCTGGAACGCAAGCCAATACACCGGTCGGGCAAGAAGTGCGTCCGCTGCCATGTTCCGCACCGGTGGATCGCTCGATAAGCATTCTTAGGTGAGGTGGTGACGTGCGTCAGTCCTGTTTGGACGTCAGAAAAGAAAGGGCTTTTTTCAACGCATCTTCCCGGTCTTTTACCGGCAGGGATGCGCAGGTGTTCAGAAACTGCTTGCCGGCGCCGGAGTCGAGGAGACTTTTTACGGCGGCAACGTGCTTCGATGATTTTGCGAGAGATTCAGCAATGCGGCGAATTCCTGTTTCCGTCTCCTGCGTGGCGTTGCGTGCCGTTTTTATACTGAAGGGATATTTCGGTTCTCGCGATTTACTGTTCTCCTGCATGAGCTCGTTTGGCTCGATATCGTAAATGTTACAGATCGTCAGGATTTTCTGGAGGCTGGGGTTTGTTTCTTTGCCCGATTCCAGACGAGAAAGATATCCCTGGGTGATTCTGCCGCGGTGGTCCGCAGAAAGCTCGGAGAGGCGGGCAACTTCGCTCATGGACATCTTGTGCTTGACGCGTAATTTCCGGAGTTTTTCTCCAAGTGTCATAATAAATTAGTTATACGCTTCTTTTTTGAGAAAGTCAACATAAAGTTGCATAAAATTTTTGTGGGGTTGCTTCAAAATGTAAATATCTGTGCTATACTTACAGCCATAAGAATAAGATGATTTATAAGCCGGTTCATCAATACGAGGAAAAATCACATGAGCGAGGGAAAAACCGTGTACAAAATTGAACTCCTGGAAAAGAAACGCCTGGAAAAGGGATTGAGCTATACTGAAATTGCGGAAAACTTGGGGATACACAAAGTGACCGTGTCTCGGACGTTAAAAGGTACGACCATGAAGCCCCGGACGGTGAAACTTCTGGCCGATTATCTGGGAGTGGAAATGGAAAGAATCGTGCAATAAATAATTCGTATTTTCATAGATTTAGCTGCATTCCGCTGATTGAAGGCAGGGCCTCGGGCCCGGCCTTTTTTTTTGCCGTCGGCGGCTGATGTGGTAAAATGATCGCGAAGCATTTCACACGGAACAGGTGAAACGAAGAAGAGAACGCTCGGAGGGATAGATGGAGGAATATCTGGCTGTCGCCAGGGAGGCAGCGCTGAAAGCAGGCGGATTGCTGAAGGAAAACCTGCACGGCACCCGTGAGATCGCCTTTAAGGGGGCAATCAATCTGGTCACGGAAATGGACAGGCGCTCCGAGCGGACGGTAGTGGAAACGCTGCTGAAAGCCTTCCCCGACCACGGCATAATGGCGGAGGAGGAAACGAGAATCGAGAACGGCTCCGATTTTACCTGGATTATCGATCCTCTTGACGGCACAACGAACTATGCCCACGGGTATCCCTGCTTTTCCGTATCCATAGCGCTCGAGGACCGGGGCGAAGTCATCGCGGGCGTGGTGTATGATCCCATGCGGGCGGAACTCTTCAGCGCAGGCAAGGGTGCGGGCGCTTACCTGAACGGGAACCGCATCAGCGTATCGAAGACCGGCGATCTGATCCATAGTCTCCTTTCCACGGGGTTCCCCTATGACCGGAGCATGAGCAAGGAGAATAATCTGAACTATTTCATTGCTCTGCTGATGGCCTCACAGGAAGTCAGACGAGACGGTTCGGCGGCCCTTGATCTCTGCGCCGTCGCGGCAGGGAGGTTCGACGGTTTTTGGGAACTGAAACTGAACGCCTGGGACGTGGCAGCCGGGACCCTGATCGTACAGGAGGCCGGAGGGCGAATTTCGGATTTATCGGGAGAGCGGTCCAGTATATACGATAAGGAAATCCTCGCGAGTAACGGCAGGATACACGAACAGATGGTGGAGATTTTGCGTTCGGCAAAAGCCGGGTGATGATGAGCGTTGCCCGGAAAGCGCAGATACGGAACGAGTGACAAGGGAACGGTAGCAATGACGAAGGTTTCAATAGTCCGGTGCGCCGATTATGGCCGGGAGCGCGTGTTCGCCGCAGTCCGGCGGGCGGTGGACCTCGTCGGCGGGATCGACGCGTACGTGAGGCCCGGCGACCGGGTGCTGATAAAGCCGAACCTGCTGAAGGGGAGGGAGCCCGCATCGGCAGTTACGACGCATCCCGAGATCGTACGGGCCGTCATCCGGATCGTTCACGGCGCCGGCGCTACAGCCGTTATCGGCGACAGCCCGGGGTTCGGTGACTTGCGGCAGG
>DMKB01000127.1:9145-17967 GCA_003454665.1 Nitrospiraceae bacterium
CGTGATGCGGGAAGAGGGGGTCGAACTCGCTGAGTTTTGCGATACCGTATCGGTCAAGAACAACGGCAGGTTCCAGCGATTCGAGGTCGCCCGCCAGGCCATCGAGTCGGACGTGATCATCAATCTGCCGAAACTCAAGACCCACGGGATGATGACGCTCACCGGCGCGGTCAAAAACCTCTTCGGCTGCGTTCCGGGAAAGAGAAAGATCCAGTGGCACTTGAGCGCCGGCGTGAACAGGGACGCCTTCGCCAGGATGCTCGTTGAGCTCTGCAGCCTCCTTAACCCGCGCCTCACGATCATGGACGCCGTGGTGGGTATGGACGGAAACGGGCCGGGCAGCGGTGATCCCTGCGCGATCGGGCTGGTGCTGGCCGGAAAAGACCCGGTGGCGCTGGACGCGATATCCGGAGCGATCGTCGGTGCGAAACCGGAAAGCCATTATGTTGTCAGGGCCGCTGCTGAAGCCCGCAGGGGAGAGAGCCGGATCGAGGCGATAACCGTTCTTGGAGAACCAATCGACGGTGCACGAATCACGGGCTTCCGTTTTCCGCCGCAGGAGCACCTGGAATGGCCGCTGTCAGAGCGGTTCAGGCGCATTCTCAAAAATGCCCTTACGACGAAACCGGTCATCCACCAAGGCGCGTGCATAGCCTGCGGCATCTGCCAGGACCACTGCCCGCAGTCCGCCATAAGCCAGGCGAAGGGCGGTCTCGCTATCAGATACCGTGACTGTATCCGTTGTTTCTGCTGCCAGGAGTTTTGCCCCCAGGGGGCGATTACCGTCGGGAAAGGGTGGGCATTGAAGCTCTTCGGATAATCGGCCCTGCTGCCATGCCGAACGCTCCGGTCTAGGAGTTCGCGTTTAATTCTTCTTCAATTTCGTGCACCCGGTCCTCTTCCTCCGCCTTCTCCGCATCCTCGCCCCGCGCCATCAATTCGCTGTGAATATAGGGTTTCACCGTTACGGGCACCGAGGGGTCTTCATAGAGCTCCCGCAGATCGGTTACGCGCATGCCCAGAAGAAACTCGACGCACGTGGCCAACGCGAGGTGGCTGTTCCGGACGAGGGCGAACCTGATGGCGGGGCGGTTTGACCAGTTGGGGTGTTCGGCCATCAAGCGGATCGTCAGTGCAGGCGTATCCTTCCCGTTAATAATTTTGTAGAGGGGGTATTCCGTCAGATGGGGATTGCCCAGGCAGAACTGCGTGACTTCGCGATTCCCTTCTTTCATCATCCTGAACAGCACGTTGGCGGAGGCGGTCTTGGCAAGGGTCTTTTTGACGCCCAGTGGCATGGTTGGGAGCTTTTCCATGATAAGGGCCTCGATCTTGTGACGGTACGTGAGGGGCAAAAAATGGCTGCGGCATATCTCCGCCAGGTCGAAAAGGCGAAGAGCGCGCGCCGTTGAAATCGCCACGAAGAGCGGTGTTTTCGGGTTCTTTGCCAGAGCGAGGCGGATGGGATAACTTTCCGCCCATCGCCTGTCCTTGCCGATGGATTGAAGGACCTCTCCGGAGAGGTTTTTCCTGTTGGCGATGACCAGGACATCCTGCTCGCTGATGGCGCGGTTCTGGAGCAGGGACTTGATTACTTTCGGAGAAGGGTCGTGAAGGAAGCGGGCGACTTCCTCTTCCTCTGCTTGCAGCGCCTGGAGCGCTCTTTTTTCGATCGAATCCGCCATCGCTATGAATAAGTATACCCTCTTTCAACGGTATTGACAAATCCTGCCGTTTTCTGTATTTTTAATGCTTAAAAGCAGAGACTGGAAATCCTGAAGTCATTGTTCCTTACCGGTTGAGACACCTGCAGCGTATGCAGGTTCTTTTGTGAGGGGTGCATTCTCTGATGGAACGAACGCTTCTCCTGAACGCGACATTTGAACCGCTGAAGATCATATCCTGGAGGCGGGCCATAACCCTGTTGACCCAGGGCAAAGTCGAGGTCATCGACTCCTATGACCGGGAGATCCGCGGCATCTCCATCAGCTTCAGGCTGCCCTCCATCCTCCGTTTGCTCAAGGTCGTCAAGATCCGGCGGGCAGGACGGGAGGTGAGGTTCTCGCGGGCCAATATCTACCAGCGGGACCGATACCGATGCCAGTACTGCGGCAAGAAACATCATTCGGAAGATCTGACCTTCGACCACGTGATCCCGCTCGTGCAGGGCGGGGACACGACGTGGGAGAATATTGTGACGGCCTGCCTCACCTGCAACAACAAGAAAGGCGGCCGGACCCCGCGAGAAGCGCGGATGCGGCTGATCAGAAGTCCGGGAAAACCGAAGTGGATGCCGATCGTAACGATCACCCTCGGCATGACAAGCGCTCCGTTGAGCTGGCGGGACTACCTCTACTGGAACATCGAGTTGAACGCCAACTAAGAGGCTGCCACGCGCCGATAGGTGATACAGCTTTTTTTCTTGTCATTCACTTCGTTTGGTGCTATAGTTCTCCGGTTCAATCCAGTTCTGACGGTACGAGGAGGATACTACGATGAGAACGTTATTACGCGTGCTGCTGCCCTTACTGCTTGTTGGTTTGCTGACAGCCGGCAGTGCCGCGGCATTTACCCAGAATGAATTTACCACGGCGGAAAGCCTTGATGAAGGCATGACCCAGGCAGGGATATTTTTTACGATCGGCGATCTGGGCGCCCAGGACTACCGGAGTCTGTATCCCGCCTTCCGGTACGGGCTGGGGGCGTTTTTTGAGGTGGGACTCAAGTTCGGCGTGACGTCCTTCGATGCCGGGCCGGAGGACAAGCTCGGCGCCCTTATCGGGTTGGACATGAAGTACCAGCTCATCAAAGCCACTGACGATATCCCCCTCGATCTCGCCGTGGACCTGGGATTCGATACCACCTTCATCAGCGGGGACAACGCGAGTGAAGTCACCTTCTCGACGATCGTGAGCAAGGGCTTTCCCCTCATGGACCGGGGGTATAAGCTTTCGCTCTACGGAGGGGTCGAGCTGTCGTCCATGCACGGAGGCTCCCAGTATATACCTGCTGATGAAACGAACGTCTTTGGCTTTGCCGGAATTGAATGGAAGATCAGCCAGAAGTTCATGATGATAGCGGAAATGAAGTTCGGGGAAGAAGACCTGGGCGGCATCGGCATCAACTTCGAGTACTAAAACGAAGGGGATGAGCAGTCTGCAGCACATGGCTGTGCCCATGCCGGTGCACGACAGCAGGTAATGCTGTTTTTTGTATGCTTATCGTTCAAAAAAACAGATTCTCGATCGGCATTCCGGTTTTCTCCGGAACATGCTGATTATGATGCAGCGCCTCCGGAACGGAGGCGCTGTTTTATTTGCCCCCATCACTATCAGCACCGGACAATATCCGTATGAATATAACTACGGATAAACCCAGAAAAGCAGGGTCATGTTAAAATAGTTGTTTTTTTCCTCTGTGTCGCCTGGGGGCGCCTACTTCTGGTCATCTGTGGTTTCTTTCATCAAAATACAGCTTTTTCGTAACTGCCCAGGATGCGGGGCAACGGCGCCGGGAATGTAATCAAAATATAATTTTCTCGCATGGCGGATTTGCGCAAGAAATGGCTGGGCAGGCACATTGCCCAGACAGTTGACAATCTCCTCTTCAGTGGGTAAAATAATACTTTATACATACGGTTGCGGGGGTTGCTTTTTATGTCAATATCACTCTCAGGAAGCCTGAAAGATGCACACCTCTCCGAGGTGTTGGAAACGCTGAGAATACAGAGGGCGTCCGGCACTCTCTTCGTCAGCATCGGCGGTGCGGAAAAGTCCATCTATGTGAAAGACGGCCAGATCGTATTCGCTAAATCCACGGAACACGATGACCGCTTGGGAGAGACCCTGATCAAGGCCGGGAAAGTCTCGAGGGAAAACCTGGAAACTGCTCTCGATCTGGTCAAGAAGAGCGGTGGCTTCAAGAAGCTGGGCGCGGTTCTGGTAGAGAACCGGTTTCTTGCTCCCAAGGAACTGTTTTTAGGTCTCAAGACCCAGGTCAAGGACATTATTTACAGCCTCTTTCTTGTGGAGGACGCAGTGTACCGGTTCGATCCGCAGCTTCCGGCCGACGTCATCCAACTTCAGATAAATATCGAAGAGTTGATAAGAGAGATCATCGAGAGGATCAAGCAGGGCGATTAGAGGCATTCCCGTATATACCCGATCCGGGGAGGGGGGCGCACGAGGGCTTGTGTGCACAGGATATCCGGTTTGCAGGCAGCAGGCAGGATACCCAGCGTAGGAATGCCAGGCGAAGAACGAAAAAATCTTTTTCCATCCTGCCTGTGGCCTTTAGGCTATTAATCCTGTCTAAAGACTGCAAGATTAACAAAGGCCGTATTTCCTTCTTGAGAAGCATATGACCCGTTCGTCATGAAAAGTAGAGTCGACCATGCCCTCGGGGTATTCCGCAAACCGCATTTTCATATTGTCCTTTTCCCTTCTTGCAGGTATAATCATACATTAAGCGCAGTAAACGGTCATCATACGGCGGAGGAAACGTGAAAGCCCTTGAGCGGACATCATTCCCGGAGATTGCGGAGCGGATCAGCGCCCTGTACAACGAAGAAGACGACGCGCTGCTTCTGGGAATGCTCGGACAGGACTATGTGATCCGGCACAGCGGAATTTTCCTTCACGGGCAGAGCGCGCCGGAAAACCACGGGGTGATTATCCTCGACTACCTGGTTTCCCGGGGCGTCGAATTCACGATGATGCCGTGGCGGTCCATAGGCGATTTCATGGACGAGCCGGCCCAGGATTTCCGTCAGCAGGTGGAGCTGCCGCTGGCGCAGCACGTGGCCGAGCTCATCTCCCGGGCGAATTCCCTTTTCCCCCACGTCGACGCCAAACAGGTGGAAAGCATCATCGGCAGTGATATAGCCTTCACCGTACGGGCCCTCCCGAAAGTGCATCTCCATGTTGAAATGTCGCAGGAGACCGAGGAGTTCCCGGCCGAGGTGTGGGTCCTGTTTTCGAACAATGCGCACATATTTTTATCGGTATCGAGCCTTCAGACGCTTGCCGAAGTGTTCAAAGACAGGATGTTAAGCCTGCTCAGGATCTACTAACTCCATGACGAAATTCGACGTGCGCAATGCAAACATGACAATGCGAGACCGCCTTGTCCTCGCCCTGGACGTCGACAGCGGACGGGAGGCCCTGCACCTCGCCACAGAGCTGAAAGAGAGCGTAGGGTTGTTCAAGGTAGGCCACCAGCTGTTTACCGCCGCAGGCCCGGACATTGTCCGCAGGATCGTGGACATGGGCTGCCGGGTGTTTCTCGACCTGAAATATCACGATATACCGAATACCGTTGCCGGGGCCTCGGCCGAGGCAGTGAAACTCGGCGTGCGAATGTTCAACGTGCATGCCCTCGGCGGCATCGAGATGATGAAGGCAGCTGTACAATCGGCCGGTGAAACGGCAGAAAAGCTCAATACGGAAAGGCCCGTCGTGCTTGCCGTTACCATTCTTACGAGCACGGACGAGAGGACCCTCAGGAGAGAGCTGAAGATCACGCGCTCCCTCAGGCGGGAGGTATGCCATCTGGCCCGGCTGGCCAACCGCGCAGGCATGGATGGTGTCGTTGCCTCACCGCAGGAGATCACGATGGTCCGCAGGGCGGTCAGGAATGACTTCGTGGTTCTCACCCCCGGCGTTCGGCCGGCATGGGCGAACCAAGACGACCAGAAACGGGTGATGACCCCCGCCGAGGCTGTTGCAGCAGGGGCGGATTATATCGTGATCGGGAGGCCGATCTTGAAGGCGGAGAACCCGGGCGAGGCAGTAGAGAAAATCATACAGGAAATGAGTGGGCAGATGAAAGCGGAGAAAGCAAAAGACCAAAAAATATAATTTTGGACACGGATACCACGGATCAAATCGGATCGAGAATAAAAACGTTATTCATATTTGAACCTCCGTTGAATGCGGGAAAAGCTAAAGCGAAACGATGTTTTTTCGGACGCCGATGACCAATCCCGCCAGGGCGGGATCAGGCGACACTGATCAAAAACACAAGATTTGTTTATACTTCTCAACCCATCCAATCCGTGAAAATCCGTGTCCCATTCATTCAGAAGGAGTTGTATTATCGCCATGACATCAGAAGAAGTGCTGAACACGTACTCCGAAACCGGGGCCCTGCTCACGGGCCATTTTCTCCTTTCCTCGGGCCTCCACAGTGACAGGTATCTCCAGAGCGCCCTGGTGCTCCAGCAGCCCGAGATCGCCACGCGGCTCTGCGCAGCCCTGGGAGAACAATTCAGAGACGTGAACATACAGGTCGTGATCGCTCCGGCCCTCGGCGGCATCCTGGTGGCCCATGAAACTGCCCGTGCCCTCGGTGTCCGCGGCATATTTGCAGAACGGCAATCCGGTGAACTTACGCTGCGAAGGGGCTTTTCGATAGAAAAGGGTGAGCGGGTACTCGTGGTGGAGGACATCATTACCACGGGAAAATCCATCAAAGAGACCATAGCTGTTGTCCGGAAGGCCGGCGGTACGGTGGTCTCCGCCGGTTCACTCATTGATCGCTCAGGCGGCACCGCAGACCTCGGCGTGCCCTATAGATCCCTCGCCACCCTTGATGTCCCCACCTACCAGTCTGATGCATGCCCACTCTGCAAGGCCGGTGGCAAGCCGGTGAAGCCGGGAAGCAGAGGGCTGCGGTAGCAGTATTTTCGGCGAGCACGCAGAGATTCGATCGCGCACGATAAGGGGATAACGATGGGGCACCTGCATGGAATACAACAGGCGTATCGCGATCTTAGGAAGAATATCGACAGGACTCCGTCCGGTCTGCCCGAAGGGCCTGCAGTCTATGAAATTTTAAAAACCCTCTTTTCTGAAGAAGAGGCTGCGCTGGCAGCACGGCTCCCCGTCGTTCCCACTGGCATCGATACCCTGGCGCGAAGATTCAAGACGGATAGCGATTCACTCAAGCAGAAGCTAGACGCTATGGCGGACAAGGGCCTCGTGCTTGACGCACTAAGGCCGAAGGACGGGTCGACTTTTTATATGCTCGCTCCGCCGGTGGTAGGTTTTTTCGAATTTTCGCTGATGCGCATACGGACTGATATCCCCCAGAAGCAACTGGCCCGTGACTACCATCGTTATATGGAGGAAGACGACGCCTTTGTGAGCAGGGTCTTCGGCAGTGAGACCGTGCTCGGCCGTACGCTCGTGAACGAAAACACGGTGGATGAAGACGACGCATCGTATGTGCTGGATTACGAGCGCGCCACCGAGCTGATCCGTCAATCGAAAGGCGGGAGCGTCTCTCTGTGCTATTGCCGTCACAAGGCCGAGCACCTCGGAACCCTCTGCGACAAGCCGCTAGAGACCTGTATCAGCATTTTTAATGCCGGAGAATATCTTATCAGACATAACCTAGGCCGCAGGGCATCGGAAGGCGAACTGCTCGAACTTCTTGCCAAATCGCGCGCCATGGGCCTCGTCCAGATCTGCGACAATGTCAAGAACCGACCTTCCTTCATCTGCAATTGCTGCGGCTGCTGCTGCAACATGCTCCAGGGCATCAACCTCCACGGGATTCCCCATGCCGTCACGACGAGCAATTTCATTGCGAGCGCTGAGGCGAGCGCATGCAAGGGATGCGGCCGTTGTGCCAGGGCATGTCCAATAGGCGCCATCTCCCTCGTCCCCGTGCCTTTCCCCAAAAGGACAAGGCACGCCCTTGCCGCGAAGGTGGATGACTCTATCTGTCTTGGCTGCGGCGTGTGCGCAGCCACGTGTAATACGAAAGCCATGGGTATGCTCCGGCGAAAGAAGCGAGTGATCACTCCGGAGAATACGGTTGAACGGATCGTGAATATGGCGCTCGAACGGGGGACGTTGCAGCATATCCTGTTCAGTGATCCACTTCGCCTTGACCACCGGACGCTGAGCCGCCTTTTCGGGGTGCTCCTGAACCTGCCGCCGGTGAAAAAAACTCTGCTGAGCAGGCAGGTCAAATCCCGCTTTGTCCAGGCCATGATTTCTGGGGTGCTGCGGAAGAAGGGGTAAATCCGGATTTCGAAGGAATGAATGGGCCTGCGCCTGTCTTCAGTACTATCAGCTTTTATCTATGAACGTTCATCCCTGTTTTGTCATGTGTCTTCGGCATATAACACGTAACGCAGTAGATCCCTTTATCATTGATATGGCAGGGTTTCCAGTGAATATCCCCCGGGCGCTTTCTTTCGCTTAATCGTGCGCCGCAGACAGCGCAATGCGATTTTCTCTTGATTGCATATTGTTTCATCGGGGGAATCTCCTTCTTTGTCTTTGCGGTAATGACCGGCAGGTAAAAGTATTCACGTAATAATTCTAGCAGAAGATAGGCCATTCAGAAAGGATTAAAGTCTTGTCTGAAAAAATTGGTTTGTCATCCCTAAATCGGTTTTATTGCACGTTTTTTATCCCTCACCCTGACCCTCTCCCCAGAGGGAGTTGATGGCGGCAACACAGTTGCCTCGCTCCTCTGCCTAGCGGAAAAGATGAAGTAAGAGCCAAAGATCAACCCGCCAAAGCGTAGCATCTCCTGCCGGATAAATTAGAACACAGTTCTAAAATGTGATGATTACGCGGCTTGCTAAATGAAATATTGTGTGATATACTTGATTGCTACAAAGAGGATCAGGATTCCGAGCAGTAGTTTTATGAATTTCTGGGGCACAAACTTCTGAAGGCGGGCGCCGATGTACATGCCTGCAAACCCGCCCATACCGAAGAGGAATCCCAGCGCCCAGTCCGGTGACGTGGAAACACCCCCTACCGTCGGCAGAACGCTGTAAAAGATCACCCCTACAATCGAGG
>DMKB01000113.1:0-3980 GCA_003454665.1 Nitrospiraceae bacterium
GGTTCGACGTGAACAGCACCTACGAGGCGGAGGTGGTCCTGAACTACGGCACCGGCGTCGAGATCCGGAGCGCCAAGGTCCCGATCACGGTCTTCCCCGACGCACTCGTTTCGAACCCCTTCGGCGTGGAGCGGGCCTTCCATCTCAGCCAGTTCGACGCCGCAGTCCCCGGCGCCATCGGCAGCTCCTATACCGACAGCTACCAGACCTTCACCTTTGCCCTCGAAAAGCAGGCCACGGTGTCGGTCAAGATATTCGATGCCAGCCTGGATGAAAAGGCGGTCCTGGTCCAGGAAGCCGGCCTCGCGCCGGGGGAACACCGGTTCCTCGCCGACTACAAGGTCATCGAAGACGCCGGTATCAACCATCTTGCCTCGCCCCGGTTCTATGTGCTCCTCGAGGTACAGCCCGCTGACGGCTCGGCAGTCCAGGCCTCGATCTATCCCGGCAGGCTCTTCAGGCGGACGGACGGCAAGATGCTCGGCCAGACACTGCTGCACGACGTGCTGATCCAGGACGGGTCCCTGAACCTCTCGCGCCAGGATGCTGCGCTCACGGGCCGCGGGCCCCGGCTCGCCTTCAGCAGGAGCTATTCCAATCAGCCTTCAGCGAGGGGCTTCACGCCCCTCGGCCAGGGCTGGACCCACAGCCTGGACCTGCGGCTGCGGGCCTACAGCTCGGAATCGAGCGGCAGCGGACCGATCCCCGACTGGGTGGCAAGCCTCAAGGGCCGGTTCTACACCCATGACGACGTGCCCGTGACCCTCGAGCGCTGGACCATGGTGCTGGTGAACGGCACGATGTTCAAGCGCCATACCGGCGTCTGGTACGCAGAGCGCGGCCGCCACGGCACCCTCACAGAGACAGCCGATGCCTTCATCTATACGGCCAAGGACGGCACGCAGTACCGCTATCCCTACCGGATGGGCGTCGAGATGCCAATCCAGTCCATCACAGACCGGAACGGAAACACCATGACCTTCAGCTACGACACCCTCGGACGGCCCGAAACCGTGACCGACGCCGTGGGCCGCTCCTTCACCTTCACCTATGACCAGGTCCCGGGCTGGCTCGGCCTCGACGGCTCGCGGCTCACGAAGGTTACGGGTCCCGACGGGATCGAACTCGCCTTTGCCTACGACGCCCTCGGGTACCTGACGTCTGCCCAGCGGGGCAGCAGGTTGGAGCGCTACGCATACCAGCGGGAGACCGGCCTGGTGGGCGGCGATTACAACCTCATCACGGCAACGGACGCGAACAACCACAGCTTCAGCTATACCTACCACGGCCCGGAGGAGATCCATGCCAATTTGGCGAACTTTATCAAGGTCCTGAAATCGCAGGATGTCGTAAAGAGCGTCACTTATCCCGACAACAGCGCAGCGAGCTTCGCCTACGATGTCCAGTCCGCAAACAAACGGGTGGTCATTGATCACCGGGGCAATCCCGCGACGTACACCCTGAACTACTTCGGCAATCCGACAAAGATCGAGGAGCCTGAAGGCAGGACCACGCAGATGACCTGGTCCATCGACGAAGGCCTGAGCGACAACGTCATGACGTCGAAGATCGACGGCAGGGGAAACACAACCACCTATGGTTATGACGGGAAAGGTAACATCGCTACCGAGACCGATCCCTACGGCAACGCCATAACAACGACGTGGAACCAGCAGTACAGCCTGCCTGAAGTCCGGACAGACCGGAACAACGTGACGCAGCGATGGGCCTACGATACCAAGGGCAATCTCGAGCAACAGGAAGACGGCGACTCCAAGACCAGGAAGTACACGTACACCAGCTTCGGCGAGGTCGAGACCATGATCGATCCCCGGGGCTTTACCACGGGATACACCTACGACAGCCGCGGCAATCCCGACACGGTGACGGGCCCCGAGGGGAGCGTTACGGACTTCTTTTTCGACGTCCGCGGCAGGCGCAGTGCTGTCGTCGATCCCAGGGGCAACAAGACCGAGTACACCTTCGATGACCTCGACCAGCCCGACCAGATCATCCATCCCGTTCTTTCGGCCTATGACCTGCCCCAGGGCTCGACGAACATCCAGGACTTCGACTACGACGCTCTGGGCAATCTGTTGAAGGAGACAAACCGGAACAACCTTGTCCTGACCTACACCTATTCCCCGCGGAACCAGGTGAAGACTGTCACCCGCAGCACGGGCGGCACGAAGAGCTATGGCTACGACCAGAACGGCAACCTCCTTTCCGAGACGGACTGGAAGGGGAATGCCATCACCCACACCTACAACAACCTGAACCAGCGCAGGAGCACCACAAACCGCCTCGGCCATGCCATGTCCATGGCATACGACGTGGAGGGCAACCTCTTGCAGGTGACGGACTACGAAGGCCGGGTCACGGAGAACACCTACGACAAGCTGAACCGCCTTACCGACACGTGGCAGCCTGCCCTCGCGGGCCAGGAGCGGGGACATGTTCAGAATACCTACTATAATGAGGCCGATCCCAAGACGAACCTCAGGACCGTGACGGACCAGGAAGGGAACACCACGACCTTCGCCTACAACGGCCGATATCTCGTCACCAACCGGACCAACGCCCTGGGCCTTGACGCCGTCAGGGAGTACGACGACAGCGGCAACGTGATCAAGGAGACCGACGAGGAAGGCAAGTATACCCAGTACGAATACGACAAGCAGAACAGAAGAATTGCCGTTGTCCGTATGGGAGGCATCCGCACAGAGTATCAGTACGACGCCAATGGCAACCAGACCCATGTCACGGACGCGCGGAACAACACCACGGAAACACGGTATGACAAGTGGAACCGCGCCTGGAAGGTCATCGACGCGGCCAGTTACGCGACCACTGTCGGGTTCGACGGCGAGGGCAACAAGGTCTCGGAGATCGACGGGAACAGCAATAGCCGCTCCTGGCAGCGCGACACCCAGGGACGGGTGCTGAGCGCCACTGACGCAGAAGGGAACAGCACATCCTATACCTATGACCTGAACGACAATGTCCTGACCACGACGGACGCGCGGGGGATTGTCACCAGGGCCTCTTACGACGCCGAAGACCGGGAGCTCGAGATCACCGAAGCCTTTGGTACGGCTGACGGACGGACCAGAAAAGTGCTGGCCTACGACAAAATGGGCAATGCCCTGGAGGTGAAGGACTTCAACGGCGCCATCACGAAGATGGCGTACAACGCCTTGAACCTGCCGAAGCGGGTCATTGACCCTGCGGGGAAATACACCGAAACCGCTTATTACCGGACCGGCAAGGTCAAGACCGTGCTTGATCGGCGGGGCAATATCACCGGCTATGCCTACGATGCCCTGAACCGCGAGATCCGCGTCACGGACCCGAAGAACCAGATTGTCGAGACCACGTACACCAACGTGGGTAAGGTCAAGACCGTCAAGGACAAGCGTGGCATCATTACGGAGAATTTCTACGACGACCTCCACCGCCTCACCAGCACGGTGCGGGCAGGGGTGCGGCTTGTGACGAATGAGTACGACGGGGTGGACAACCTCACGGCAGTGATCGACGCCAACAACAATCGCACGGAACATGCCTACAACAGCCGGAACCTCGTCGAAACAACGACCTTTGCCGACATCACAACCCAGTCCCGCATTTACGACGGGGTAGGCAACCTCCTGACCCTGACGGACGAGGAAGGCAGGGTCACGACCTCTACCTATGACAAGGAAAACCGGCGGACCTCCGTGGAGTTCGCCGAAGAGACCACGACTACGGCCTACGACGAGGTGGGGAATGTCATCACCGTTACCCGGCCGGCCGGCACGGAGCGCCGAAACGAGTACGATCGCCTGAACCGGCTCACGAAGGTCATCGACGATCCCGCAGGCCTGGCCCTCACCACCCGTTTCGAGTATGACGCGAAGGGGAACGTCCGGCACCAGTACGATAGCCAGGGCAATCACGTGGAATACACCTACGACAGCCTGGACCGCAAGACCCGCCAT